>PANX01000035.1 GCA_002707795.1 Maricaulis sp. | reverse complement strand
CTTCGAGAATGACGGCATGGGCGGTTTCGGCACCAACCGGCGTTTCGGTGCGCAGAGCGACGTGGTCTTCGGCCTCGACACCGCCGATTTCGACCATGACGGACGCCTCGACATCGCCATCGCCAATTCGGAAGTCGCCAACCGCGTCTATCTCAACCGGCCGGACGGGTTCGAGACGGTCGAGATCGGGGCCGACCCGGTCGACAGCTATAATCTCAGCGTCGGCGATCTCAATGCCGATGGCTGGGCAGACATCGTCTATGCCGTCTCGGAAGGCTCGAACTATACGGTGATCAACCGGTTCGACCGGTTGTCGGGGGAATAGGCGGGTGCTCTGGTATTTTGGGGGTGGGCTGACTATATTACCGGAGTAGGGACGAGCCCGTAGGCTCGCCCCTGTTTCCTAGAGCATGATCAAGACCCGGAAACGCACTAGCCAGGTGGTCCGGGTCTTTTTCATGTCCAGGGTGATGCAAAGCGGAAAAATCCACATATCACCACCTCCGGTTTGAGAGCGAGGCTGTTCGCCACAGCCGGGGCGGCCTGTCCTCCCCGGGTGCGCCGCTGGCCCGGCGCTGCTGCTTCCGCTCTCAAAACAGGAGCGGGCAGGCTAACACAAATACAATCAAAAGTCGTGTTTCGGCATTCTGCGCCTAGGAGCGTGATCAGGTGAAGTGGAAACGGGTTCACCGGTTCGATGACGCGACCGCTCAGGAGTCTGGAGCAGGAGCGATTCCGCAGGAAACGATTCTGCTCTAGGACCGCCAGGCCATCTGCTCGCAGATACCCCGGAACATATGGGTCACCTGGGCATCCGTACCGTCATCCTTGCCGACGGTGATCGGCCGGCCGAATTGCAGGCGATACTTCGCGCGGCGCTTGTCGATCAGGCCCTGGAAGACGGTCATGTCCTTGAGCTCCTCATTCACCTGCGCCAGGGCGTAGTAGAGGACCGGCATGCGCTGGCGCACGGCAAGGGGCACAACGGGCGCGTTGAACTTGCGGGCCAGGCTGATCGCGGTGGGGTGCCAGGGCTTCTCCATCAGACGCCACTTCGCCCAGCTCCATTCCGACATGCGGCCGGACGGGAAGATCACGATGCAGCGGCCGTCCTTGAAGGCCTCCATGGCCCGGCGCAGCACATCGCGGCTCTGCGTGCGCGAGCGCTGGGTGTCGCGCCATTCCACCGGAATGATGCGGTCCTCCAGGCCGGGGCAGACCCGCAGCGCATCGCGATTGGCAAAGTAGAGCATGTCGGGGCGGCGGGCCTTCAGCGCGTCCCACAGGGCTATACCGTCGGCGATCCCGCCGGGATGATTGGCCACGACCACGCAGGCCCCCTCGGCAGGAACATGGTCCAGCCCGTCGGTGTGTACGGCCAGATCGAGATAGTCCGACGCCCAGTCGAGGCAGTCCGTGCCTGACAGGTCCGCGATGGCATCGGCCATGTAGACGGCACGGCGGTAACCCAGGAGCGGATAGCCGATCGACTTGACGGCCGGCCAGAGCGGCGTGCCGATGAGGCGCGGTGCCCGCTCCTCGATCAGCGCATCGACGACATGGCGGGCATCTTCGGGCAGGGGAGAGTCGGGGCTGGAATCCATGACGTCACGAAAGCGCCGAACGCGATCCGGCGCAATGGAAAATGCCGTTCACATCCCAAAGGGTTAACGCGTTGTTTACGAATTGGCCCGGCGCTTGCGAAGGCGGTGGCAGGGATTAACCCCTTGTTCACGAACGGGACACGCCATGACCGCAACCCTGACCCTGCCCGCCGGCAAGATGCGCAAGCTGGGCACACGCCGCGCCCGCATCCAGGACGATGTGACGGCCGACTATCTCGCCATGGTGGTCAAGCCGGGTGACCGGACGATCCAGATCGGTGCAAGCGATCTGGGTGCGGTCTGCCTGCAGCGCGGGGCGCGGCACGAAATCGTGGCGCCGGTCGCTGCCATTGAGTCCCTGCAGGCGGTCTGCGAACGCCGCGGCATTTCCGCCGATGCCCTGCGTGGCGGCCTCGCGGCCCGCACGGACGCCGGGGAGCGCCCGATCGATGTCGCCATTTTCGGCGCCGAGACCGGTTTCCCGGCGATGGCCGCCAACTGGCGTCACGTGTCCTCCTCGATGCGCCAGGGCGGTGTGCTGATCCTCGTCGGGGCTGAGCGTGGCGCCGGTGCCCGTCTCGCCGATGCGCTGGCCATGGACGAGGCCTGGGTGCTGCAGGAGCGCCGCTGCGGCGATGCAGCCGTGTTCCGCAAGGCAATGCCGGTCGACACGGCCCGCACGATGAAATCCCTGTCGGCCGCGGGCCAGCCGCACCGGCGCGCCCGCGGGGTCAGCCGCTTCCCGCTGGCCGGCCTGTTCGACCGGATCCTGCGTCCGCGCCCCGCACGCTGACAGGTGAATTCAACGGTCTTCCGGGCGGTCGAAATTTCGCCCGGACGTTGATATGCGTTGTCGCAAAACTTTCATCGAACCTGAATGCAGCGGTCACGGACGCGGTCTAACCCGTTCCGCATGACCGCTCGTGACGCTGTTTCCGGCTTTGCCGCCCTGTCCCATCCCGTCCGCCTGGCGCTGTTCCGCACCCTGTGCGATCAGGCGCCGCAGCGCGCGTCTGCGGGCGAACTGGCGCATGGCTTCGACATTCCGCCCTCGACCATGACCGGCCATCTGCAAACGCTGGAACGTGCCGGCCTGATCAAGGCCGAGCGCCGCTCCCGTTTCATGCTCTACTCGCTGAACCCGGAAGGCACGCGCCGCCTGGTGCGCTACTTTGTCGACGAGTGCTGTCACGGCCGTCCCGAACTGACCGGGACCGACGAAGAGGCGGCTGCAGCAGCCGCGCTGATGGAAGCGTCCTGAGGCCCGACCGAAGGCCGGACGTCAGCGTGTGTGAATCGCGCGGTCATCCGGCTCGGCCCAGCCGCCGCGCCCGCCACCGGGCCCCCCACCTTGTCCCCCGTCCTGACGCGGACCGCCGCGTCCGCGCCGGCTGCCATCGCCGCGCTGCCCGTTCTCGCTACCGGTGCGCAGAAAACGCGCGCATTCCGCGCCGGTCTCGTGTCCCGCCAGCGGAATGATCGTGAAACCTGCAGCGCGTTGTTCCGAGGCGCTGATCGCTGTGTCGCCGAGATGTTCGGCCAGGCTGGTCTCGACAGCATCATCCAGCCGGTCGATGCCGTAGACGCGTTCACGCGGATTGTTGCGATAGACGGCTGCCCAGTAGGCGGCTTCGGCAAGGGCGTCCTCGTTTGCGATCTCGAACAAGGCCTCTGCCAGGCCGGCCTGCGCCGCAGGCCAACCCGCCTGGGCCGCGGCGGTCATCCGCTCGAAGCCTTCGGTCAGGAGATCGTCGCGCAACACGGCAGGCGTTTCCTCCGACCGGGCGAGCCGGAAGGCGCTGTAGCCGGCAAGATACTCGGCAATCTCGAACCCTTCGCCGCGGGAGGCGACACAGCGCAGGACCGGCAGGGCGTCGGCGTAGCGGCCCTCATCGACCAGGCGCGCGGCCTGGGTAAACCCGCCATCGCGCCCGCCGCCGGCCTGGCCGCCCGGCCCCCCGCTCATCGGCCCGCCGCGTGGTGGACGGTCTCCCGACGCGCAGGCAGCGAGCACGATCAGGGCGAGCGGGGCGAAGCGGGCTATGGGGGGCAAGGGCGCGTTCTCCGGTGGGACATCCGGATTGCTAACGCCGCCAAGTGCGCGAGTCCGTCGCGTGGTGCGCATGCAGCAGACAGAAAAATCCCCGGCCTTCGAGAGAAGACCGGGGACAATCTGTGCCGGACTGAACGGATCAGAACGGCATGGAGTAGGAGAGCGTCGCGCCCTGGACGTCCAGATAGTCGCGATTCATTTCGGTCCGGTAGGCAAGGGCGAGCGTCGAGCCATTGTCGAATTCGTGCTCGACGCCGAAGCTCGCCTCGATCCAGAACGTGTCGAGCGAGATATCGCCGGCAGTGCCGAAGCTGACCGACGGCGCGCTGGTGAAGGCTGCGCTGTAGTACTCGCTGCCATCACCCAGTTCCTGGGCCACACCGAGATAGGCGATGGGGCGCCAGTTCGAGGCGCTCATCACGAAGGCCGTGCCGAGACGGGCGATAAGGCTGTCGGTATCGCGTGCGGCGACATTGAGGCTGGCGGCGCCGGCCTGGGTGGTGAAGGCGTCGAAGTCGAAGGACGCGTATTCCAGGCTGGCCGTCGGGATGATCCGCATGTCAGCGCCGGCACCGCTCAAGTCGTATTCGAAGGTGATGCCGCCACCGGTGCTGCTTGCGTCATGCTGCGCGGTTGAACCCGTTCCCATACCGCCGAGATTGATCGACCGCAGGGCGTCGTTCTCGATCTCAGCGGCATTCAGGAAGCCGGTCACCGACATCCGCTCACCGCGATAGCTGGCAAAGGCGGAAATCTGGGTGGTTTCGGCGTCGGTCCGGATCCGACCGAGCGTATCCGGCGAGTCCGACTCGCTGTTCGCGAGGCCGAGAGCGAGACCGGCCGACCAGCCGGAACCCAGCGATGCTTCCATACCGAGCAGGGTGAAGTGCCCGTTCAGATCGGACTCGCCCGCACCGTAGATCAGCTCGGCATTGCCGTGGATCAGACCGATATCACCGAAGAAGCGGAAACCGCTCTCCTGTGCGGCTCCATCCTCACCGACGCCCAGAACGCGCCGGAACAGCGATTTGGCACCGCCAAGCGACTGTGTGTCGGCAAAGCCGTTGATCTGGCGCTCGGCGGCATTGAGGGCCGTGGTGAGTTCGGCGGCACCGCTGTTGAAGCGTCCGCCAAGCTGGTCCATCAGCGCCGCGTTGAGGGTGCCGACATGGGCCCGGGCCGCGCGATCGAACATCACGGCCTCGTAAGGTGCCAGTGAATCGAAGGCGCTGCTCAGCGTGCTGCCGCTGAGAAGGTCGAGCGGGCCGTAAAGGTCGGCCAGCGCGTCATAATCCGTGTCACGGGCGTCATCGAGCGCTGCCGCCAGATTGGCCTGGAAGTGGTTGGTGAAGGTGGTCTGGGTGAAGAAGTCCTGGGCCTCGAGCGAGAAGCTGGCCTGGCCGTTGGAATAGGTCACCACCGGACGCAGCACGCCGGGCAGGTCGATCGCCTGGAATTCGCCGATCGTCGTGCCGATCACCGACAGGAAGATGCCGCCATCGCCATAGCGGGGCAGAGCACCGCCCAGCGGGACGAAGCCGAGACCGCCGGCGAGCGAGGCATCGCCGCTGACGCGCAGCAGGTCGGTATTGTTGGCATCGTATTCGATCACCAGCAGGCCGGCCGAGGACTGCACATAGTCACCGGCAATGCTGAGCGTCCCGGTGCCGCCGACCGCGCCCGGATTGATCGTACCGGCAATGTTGAACAGCGTGCCGCGCTGGAAGGTGAGATTGCCCTGCAGCAGGTTCGGCTCGAACAGGGTGACCAGGCCGGTGCCGGTCAGCTGGCCGCCCCACAGGACGAGTTCGCGCGACAGGAGGTGACCGTCGACATTCAGCCCGCCGTCAAAGACCTCGGTATTGATCAGCGAGAACATCTGGTAGCCGTCGGCGATGTCCAGCGCTGCATCGCTGCCGCGGATGGTCAGCTTGTCGATCTCGACATTCATGTCGAGGGTCGTGGTGCCGGCCGCATCGAGCGTGACCTCGAAGAACTGGGCCGGATTGTCGAACTCCGTACCGATAATGCCGTAGAAATTGTCCGGCACGAAGCCGGTCGAGCCCGGGCCGGTGAGCGGACCGTTGGCATTGATGCCGGCATTGAAAGGATTGCCGTCGGCATCACGCCAGCCGAGCATGTTGAACGCGTCGGCGACGCGTCCGCTCGCCATCATGTCCAGGAAGCTCCAGTTTTCGGGCAGCCCCGTACCGGTGGCGTCATCATCGCCATCATATTCGCCGATGTCCGTGTCGATGACATCGCCCCAGATGGGCCGGGTGCCGCCGACGCCCTCTTCCGGCGTACCGGGCAGACCGTTCACGATCTCGCCGTCGCGATAGACGAAATAGTTCGGGTCGAGCGTCTGGACCCAGTGGCCCGGATCGCTCCATACGCCGTCGCCGCCCACGGCGGAGACGTATTTGTAGGGATTGTTCTCGGAAATGAAGTCATGCACCGAGAACAGCGGGTTATAGTAGCTCACATCGCCATAGGTCTGGCCCGAAGCACTGAAGAAGCCGGGCAGGAAGCCGCCGGACAGCACGCCGAGGATGAGCGGATTGCCGAAGATGTTCATCGCCATCAGCGGGCCGCCGGAATCGCCGCCGCCTGTGCCGACTTCATTGTCGAGCGCACCGCCGGGGAAATAGTCGATGCTCGGGCCGGGCAGGAGAACGGTGTCGCCGTCCAGGATCACGCCGGAGAAGCCGTCCCAGTCGGTACAGGTGATGGAGCCGCCATAGTTGAAGATCGGATCCGGGCCCCGCGTACACTCGCCGGTACGTCCGGGCAGATCGAAATCGGTCCAGTAGAGGAGCTGATTGCCCGCGACAGAGGGGTCGCCGGCAGCGCCATTCTGGGCCAGGGCCTGGAAGAAATCGCTCTGCGAGGCGAGCAGGCCGAGCATGTTCTCCCCGGCGCGGCGCTTGCCATTGATGCTGCCTGCACCCGTGGAGCCGGGGTGGAAGGTGCCGTAGCCGATCTGGTTGACCAGCACGCCCTCCTCCATGACCTCGTTGGGGATCGGGCTGAACAGCATGCCATAGGTCGGCAGGGTGTAGAGGGGGTCCAGCAGGGCCAGCATCGCCACGTCGGACGCCGGGAAACCGAACCCGTCAACGGCGCCGTCCGGATGGATGATCGTGTCGACAGCGAAGGTCAGACCGTTGAGATTGTCGATGAACTGGGTGCCGGTGCCGAGCCAGTTGTTCAGGGCGTCGAACGTGTCCGGTCCATACGCGACGATCGGCACAAAGCTTCCGCCGAACCCGTAGGCTTCCGAACTCAGGTCGTTGAAGCAGTGGGCGGCCGTCAGCACGGTGCGCGCATTCACCAGCGAGCCGGTGCAGTTGAAGAAGACCGAACCGGAATTCTGGTCCCAGAGATAGATCTGGACCACCCCGTCCCAGCCGATGGCGAAGTCCTGCGAGCCTTCGTCGCCGACATCGTCGCGATAGGGAATGGCGCTGGCCGGGGCGACCGCCATTGCGGCGCAGGCGGTGGCGAGTGCTACAGCAGAGGCGGTGGAGGTCATCAGCGACCGCCAGGACCGGGTGCTCGGTTCTGTCATGATATGTATCCCCTCAGGTTGATTCCGCGTGGCTTGCGCGTCGCCGCGCAGATTAGAAAACCGGACGCGAAACGCAACCAGCCTGTGCGCACGCAGCCGTCGGCGCGTGCCTGCCTCGACACGCCCGCCTGCACATACTAAGTCAGCGCCAGAACGGACGGCGGCAGACCGCCCGGCATTCATCCATCGGGAGTGAGATCATGACGCGCGAAATCCACCACTTCATCGACGGCAAGACCTTCAAGGGGTCGTCCGGCCAGTTCGGCGACGTGTTCAATCCGAATACGGGCGAGGTGCAGGCGCGCGTCCAGTTTGCCACACCTGGCGAGGTCGCAAAGGCTGTCGAGACCGCCAAGGCCGCACAGATCGAGTGGGCCGCGATGAACCCGCAGCGCCGCGCCCGCGTGCTGATGACCTATAAATCGCTCGTCGAAGCGGAAATGGACGAGCTCGCCCATCTCCTCTCCTCCGAGCATGGCAAGGTGATCGCGGATGCCAAGGGCGACCTGATCCGCGGTCTGGAAGTGATCGAGTTCGCCTGCGGCGTGCCGCACCTGATGAAGGGCGAATACACCGAGAGCGCCGGCACGGGGATCGATGTTTACTCCATGCGCCAACCGCTGGGCGTGGTCGCGGGCATCTCGCCGTTCAACTTCCCGGCCATGATCCCGATGTGGTTCATGGGCATGGCGCTGGCCACCGGCAATGCCATGATCCTGAAACCGTCCGAGAAAGACCCGTCCGTGCCGGTGCGCCTGGCCGAGCTGATGATCGAGGCCGGCCTGCCCGAGGGCGTGCTGCAGGTCGTCCATGGCGACAAGAGCGCGGTCGACGCGCTGCTGCACAATGACGACATCAAGGCGGTGTCCTTCGTCGGTTCGTCGAACATCGCCCATTACATCGCCCGCACCTGCGCCGAGCAGGGCAAGCGCTTCCAGGCGATGGGCGGGGCCAAGAACCACGGCATCATCATGCCGGACGCCGACATGGACCAGGTCGTCACCGATTTCCTCGGTGCCGCTTTCGGCTCGGCCGGCGAACGCTGCATGGCGCTGCCGGTTGCCGTGCCGGTCGGCAAGGACACGGCGGACGAGTTCGTGGCGCGCATCAAGGCGGAAGCGGCGAAGCTGCGGGTTGGCATTTCGACGGATTCCGATGCCCATTACGGTCCGGTCGTCTCCTCGGCCCACCGCGCCTCGATCGAGAAATGGATCCAGACGGGTGTCGACGAGGGTGCCGAGCTGTTGCTCGACGGCCGCGGCTTCGAACTGCAGGGCCACGAAAAGGGCTTCTTCATCGGGCCGAGCCTGTTCGACCATGTGAAGCCGTCTATGACGTCCTACCAGGAAGAGATTTTCGGGCCGGTGCTGCAGGTCGTGCGCGCCGACAGCCTCGACGAGGCGGCACACCTTCCGTCTGAACACCAGTACGGCAATGGCGTGGCGATCTTCACCCGCAACGGCCTGGCCGCGCGCGAGTTTGCCAAGAAGGTCCAGGTCGGCATGGTGGGCATCAATGTGCCGATCCCGGTGCCGGTGGCCTACCACTCCTTCGGCGGCTGGAAGCGTTCGGCCTTCACCGACACCAACCAGTACGGCACGGACGGCATCCGCTTCTTCACCAAGATCAAGACGGTGACCCAGCGCTGGCCCACCGGCGATATCGGTGACCAGGCCTTTGTCATCCCGACGATGAACTGATCCGCTGATCGGGTTTGCGCGGGCGCTTTAACAGGCGTCCGCGCAGCTCTGTGCTCGCAGCCAGTCCAGCGCTTCTGCGCGTCCTGCGAAATAGCCGGCCGAGTCGGGAAGCTCACCGACATGGTCGCGCACACACGCGAAGTAGGTCTCTGTCCAGCGCGTCGGACAGACATAGGCGACCGGCACGCTCGTGCCGATTGCGAGCAGGAAGCTCTCGATCAATTCGCCGGAGAGAAGGGGAGAGACCTGGCGTTCGGTATCGGTACTGTCGGCGAGGATGGCGGCGACTTCGCCAGCCTCGACCATTTCACGCACCCGTTCCGTTGCCCAGCCGGCCTCGCGCCGCGTCACATGCCCGTCGGACAGGATTTCCGCGAAACGCCCGTTCTCAATCAGGTTCACCCTGATCGTCATACTGCTACACCCATACACATATTATTGTTCTCAAGTCTGGAGGTTACGAACGCCGTTCGCGTGTCTCCAGTATTTCAAAATTAGCCTCGCCGGATGGAACGGAAAGGTCCACACCGCTTCTTCGAACAGGTAGTCAAGGTTTCGCGAAAACAGGGTCTTGCACCCGGCGGCCACCATCCGGTCTTGCCAAGCGCGTGCTGAAGCTCGACCATGTGAGCGACTGCAGCATACCGTTAACTGTAACTGGGAGTTGCCAGCCATGGCATCCTTCGATTTCCGCACCGTTCCGCACATTCATTCGGGCCCGGGCTCGGCCGGCCGTCTGGCCGGTATCGCGGCGCCGCTGATCGGTGCGCGAAAGCGGATTTTCCTGGTTACCGACAAGGGTGTACGAAATCTCGGGCTGCTCGATGCGGCCGTCGCGGGACTGGAAGAGGCAGGCCTCATCGTCGCGATCGATGACAGCGTTGTCGCCGACCCGCCGGAAGACCGGGTTCTTGCCACGGTTAATGCGGCGCGCGAATTCGGTGCCGAGCTGGTGATCGGTTTCGGGGGCGGGTCGTCCATGGACACCGCCAAGCTGGTCGCGCTTCTGCTGGGCACGGACCAGCCCCTTGCCGACATGTATGGCGTCAACAAGGTGCGCGGCAGCCGGCTGCCGCTGATCCTGATCCCGACCACGGCGGGCACAGGCTCCGAAGTGACACCGATCTCGGTGGTGACGGTGGGCGAGACATCCAAGATGGGCGTCAACGACCCCGCGCTCTATGCCGATCTGGCCGTGCTGGATGCCGCGCTGACCTATGGCCTGCCCCGCGCGGTGACGGCCGCGACCGGTATCGATGCCATGGTCCATTGTATCGAGGCCTATACCTCGAAGATCGAGAAGAACCCGATTTCCGATGCGCTGGCGCTGGCCGGCCTGAAAAAGCTGCACGGCGCGATCGAGCGCGCCTGTACGGACGGCCAGGACACACAGGCCCGCGAGGACATGCTGCTGGGCGCCCTGCTGGCCGGGCAGGCCTTTGCCAATGCGCCCGTGGGCGCGGTGCACGCGCTGGCCTATCCGCTGGGCGGAATTTTCCACGTACCGCACGGCCTCTCCAACTCGCTGATGCTGCCGCCGGTGCTGCGCTACAATGCCGATGTTGCCGATCCGCTCTATGCCGAGATGTCGGTGCATATCGGCCTGAAAAATCCCGGCGCGGTGGCCCTGGTCGAGGAAATGGAGCGCATCGCGGAGGCCGTGAAGATCGAGACGCGGCTGAGCCAGGTCGGCGTCAGTCACAATGATCTGCCGCGCCTCGCCGAAGATGCGATGAAGGTGCAACGCCTGCTGGTCAACAATCCGCGCGAGATGACGCTGGACGCCGCCCGTGCCTGCTACGAGGCCGTGCTGTGATCGAGAAACGCGCCCGCCCCGCCTATCCGCGCGTCCGGGCGATCCCGACGCGCTGGGCCGACAATGACATCTATGGCCACGTCAACAATGCGGCCTATTACGGCTTCTTCGACACGGCGGTGAACTGTTTCCTGATCGAGGAAGCCGGCCTGGATATCCAGGGTGGTCGCGTTATCGGTCTCGTCGTCGAGACGGGCTGCAACTATTTCGCGGCTCTGGCCTATCCGGAGACGGTGGAGGCAGGGGTGCGTGTGGCGCGGATCGGCAATTCCTCGGTGACCTACCAGATCGGCCTGTTCCGGGAAGGCGAGGACGAACCGGCGGCCCAGGGGCATTTCGTCCACGTCTATGTCGATCGCGACACCCGCCGCCCGGTCAGCCTGCCCGACAAGATGCGTCAGGCCCTGGAGGCGATCCATGCGTGAGGTCGAACGCCCGGCCTGGCTGTGGGCAGCGATTGCGGCAACGCTGGTGCTGGGTGTGCTTGCGCTGGTGCGGCTCTGGCCGGCGGGCTGAGCCTTGCCCATTGACCTTCGCGGTCGCAGCACCCAAGCCTTGGCACCATGACAACGCCGCTCGATCTCTGGCGCCAGCGTGTGGACGCGGGCAGCCTGAACCCCGACCCCGACCAGGAGCGGGCGGCAGCGGCATTGAGCGCGCTGTCGGGCCGGCTCGAGGGCTGGAAGCCGGGGGCGAAATCCCTGTTCGGCAAGACGAAACCGGCCCCCAGGGGGCTCTATCTCTGGGGCGGCGTCGGGCGCGGCAAGTCGATGCTGATGGACCTCTTCATCGAGACCGCACCGGTCGCGTCGCGGCGCCGGGTGCACTTCCACGAATTCATGCAGGGCGCCCATGCCCGCATCAATCGCTGGCGCAGCCTGTCGAAGGCCGACCGGCGCCGTCAGCCGGAATATGTGAAAGGCGCGGGCGAGGATCCGATCCCGCCGGTTGCGCGAAGCCTGGCGAGCGAGGCGCGCCTTCTCGCCTTTGACGAGTTTCACGTCACCGATATCGCCGATGCCATGATCCTGGGCCGGCTGTTCGAACACCTGTTCGCCGAGGGCGTGGTGATCGTGGCGACCTCGAACCGGCATCCCGACGACCTCTATCGCGACGGCATCAATCGCCAGCTTTTCCTGCCCTTCATAGACCTGTTGAAGGACAGGCTGGACGTTATGGAGCTGGATGGCGGTGTCGACCACCGCCTGCGCCAGCTCGAGGCCGCGCCGGTCTATTACTGCCCGCTCGGCGCCGATGCCGATCATGCGATGGACCTGGCCTGGGAACGGCTGACGTCGGGCGCGACGCCGCAACGCTGTACGCTGGACGTGCAGGGGCGCGAACTGGTCGTCGAGCGCGAGGTGGCCGGTGTGGCCCGCTTCACCTTTCCCGAACTGTGCGCGCGGGCGTTGGGGGCGGGCGACTATCTCGCCATCGCCGGGCGGTTTCACACCGTCCTGCTCGACCGCGTGCCGAAACTCTCGCCCGACAAGCGCAACGAGGCCAAGCGTTTCGTCACGCTGATCGATGCGCTCTATGAAGCGCGGACCAAGCTGGTGATGAGCGCCGATGCCGAGCCGGACGATCTCTACCCGTCCGGCGATGGCGCGTTCGAGTTCGAACGCACGGCCTCGCGCCTGATGGAAATGCGCACGCATGAATACCTGGCGGCCGAGCGGGCCGGGGAGATAGCGGAATAAAGCGCGTGTTCCCGCTTTGCTTCTTTTGATTCGAACGACAATTTTCTTGGTGTCAAGACGGATTTTATAAACATGTAACGCATTGATAATGTTGTTAAATATGAAGGTTGCGAGTGTTATATTTATAGTCTATAAAAATTATCCTCGATGCAGCCCTATAAAAGCTTAACTTCATGATTTTGAAGCGAAACATATTGGCGCCTCGATAGACATTTATGGTGCATAAAAATGAAGCCGCTTCCCACCCCTCCCGATGCCCGGGAAATCCTCAGCGCCATGATAAGCAAGGATCCGGAAGCGGCGATGACATTCATAACGGCTCGCCCGGAAGACCATAAGGGCCGCTATCTGCACTGGGAAAAGCTGAAGCGGCTTCCGCCGCCGGATGGGCTGACGCCGGAGCAATACTGGGCAATCACCAAACTCAGCCGGGAGAAAGCGCGACGGGAAATACCCCTCAGCCAGAAGGCTGGAAACGCCTTCTGGTTCACAGAGCCGCGCATTCTCTTTTCGGCGCTGCGCGATCTGGATATGACGAGCGGGGGATCGATCCTCACGCGTGGCCATGACCTCAACGCGGAGGATCAGAGGCGTTATCTCGCGCGCTCCCTTGTCGAGGAACCTTTCTCGAGTTCGGTTCTCGAGGGGGCAGCGACGACACGTCAGGCCGCACGCGAGATGATTGAATCCGGCAAAACGCCACGCACGCGTGACGAGCGCATGGTCCTCAACAACTACAATGCCTTGCGGTTCGTCAAATCGCTCAGTGACACGCCTCTGACGCCGGAGCTTATCCTGGAAATCCATCATATCGTGACGGTCGGCACGCTCGACAGTCCCGAAAAGTGCGGCGTCCTCCGCGATGATGGCGATGACATCACGGCACAGGACGAAATCACCGGTGATGTCCTGCACGTCCCGCCAGGCGCCGCCAGTCTGCCGGCGCGTCTGGAGGCGCTTTGTGCTTTCGCCAATGCGGATCACAGGGACGGCGAGTTCATCCATCCGATCCTCAAGGCAATCATCCTGCATTTCATGATCGGATACGATCACCCCTTTGTCGATGGCAACGGACGGACCGCCCGGGCCCTGTTCTACTGGTATGTCCTGAAGGCCGACTACTGGCTGCTCGAATATGTCTCGATCTCGAAAACCATCATGGAAGCTCCCGTTCAATACGGACGCGCCTATCTGGAAACCGAAAGCGATGACGGCGACCTGACCTATTTCCTGATCGACCAGGTCAATGTGCTCAAGCGGGCCGTCGCACAGCTCTTCGAGTATGCAGAGCGTCGCAGAACCCTTCTGGACCAGTTTGCGGGTGCGCTGAGGGATGAGAGCCTGAACCATCGTCAGACCTTTCTTCTGAACGACGCCGCGCGCGGCAGAGTGAGGCAGGTCACGATCGCGGAGCACCAACGGCAGCACGGGGTTTCGTACCTTACGGCGCGGGCCGATCTGGAAGATCTGGTCGAGCGGCGCCTGTTCAGGAAGAAAAAACAGGGACGGACCAGCCTCTATATTTCGGCGCCAGATCTCGTCCGGCGGCTCGGCGGGGAAGAGGCGCCCGGTTACTCGTGAGCAAAAGGAGATAACCATGTCCGGCTCGATCGGCCTCGACGAAACCCTGGCGGCCTATGTGCAGGCCGCCAATCCGCCCGAACACGCCGTGCTGGCCCGCTGCCGCCGGGACACCGATGCGATGGGCGATATCTCGCGCATGCAGATCTCGCCCGAGCAGGGCGCCTTCATGCAGATGTGCGCGCGGCTGACCGATGCGAAGATTGCGGTCGAGGTCGGTGTGTTCACCGGCTATTCGGCGCTGGCGACCGCGCTGGTGATGAAGGAGCGGCACGGGTCCGCGGCGCGCCTCTATGGCTGTGACAACTCCGAGGAATACACCGCTCCTGCGCGCCGCTATTTCGAGGATGCCGGTGTCGACGATGTCATCGATCTGCGGATCGGCGAGGCCCGCGACACGCTGGAGGCCCTGAAGGACGAGATCGGCGGCCGCGCCGACCTGATGTTCGTCGACGCCGACAAGACCGGCTACGACGCCTATTACGAGGCTGGCCTCGACCTCTTGCGGCCCGGCGGGCTGATCCTGTTCGACAACATGCTCTGGAACGGCGATGTCGCCGATCCCGGCCGTGTCGCTGCCGATGCCGACACGGCCGCGCTGAAGGCGCTGGCGGACAAGGTGCGCGACGATGCCCGTGTGCACAGCGCCTTCACGGCCGTGGGCGACGGTATCCTGATGGCGATCAAGCGTTAGTCGCCGACAGTGGCCCCGCCGGAGCATCTGAAAAGTAACCTTGACGTTCCATTGTGTCACCTGTAGGTAACTTGTAACTTACAGGTGACACGGAGGGGTCAATGACCGAAATTTCCAAACTGGTCCGGATGCGCAATCGCTGCCTGGGGCTGGCCGCCCTTTCCTTCCTGGTCTGGCAGTTGATGCAGGGGCTGGAAGATGTCCTGCCGGAATCCTCGGTCGCTTTTGGCGTGATACTCGTCACCGGCCTGGTCGGGATTGGCGGTTTCGTGGCCGCGATGCTGGTCTTCCTCGTCTATGCCGGCAAGGTGACCGAGACGCGGACCCAGGCGGTGATCGAGGACGAGCTGTTCGCCCACAACCAGGCGCGGGCGGTGCGCTTTGGTTATATCGCGCTGATGGTGCTGGTCGCCGGCGGCTATGGCGCGTCGAGCTTCGTCGATATTCCGTCCGGACACATGATCCGTGTTCTGATGGTGACCGGCGTGTGCGTGCCGATCTTCGCCTTCCTGTGGCTGGACCGGGCCTCCGGCGAGGAGGAGGGCGAATGACGGCGGACGGGCTGGAGAACCGGCTGCGCGAGCTGCGGGCGAGGCACGGTCTCACCCAGGCCCAGCTGGCGGAAAAGGTCGGCGTGACGCGCAAGACCATCAACACGGTGGAGAACCGGGTCTTCGTGCCCTCGACCATTCTGGCACTGAAACTTGCCGCGGCGCTGGAGGTGCCGGTCGAGGAGATTTTCTCGCTGGAACGGTGAGGCGCGGGGCTCGCAGGGCAAGTGTGACGTTTTCGCCGCCTTGCCCAAGGCGCCGTGCAGCGCTAGACCGCTGGCCAAGCATTGGAACATCCCGAAAGAGGAGCTCTCCCCATGGCCCGAAACAAGATTGCGCTGATCGGATCCGGCATGATCGGCGGCACGCTCGCCCATATCGCCGCGCGCGAGGAACTGGGCGATGTCGTCCTGTTCGACATTGCCGAAGGCGTAGCCAAGGGCAAGGCGCTGGACATCGCCGAGGCAAGCCCGGTCTTCGGCAAGGACAGCAAGCTGGCCGGTTCCGACGACTATGCCGCCATTGAAGGCGCCGATGTCTGCATTGTCACCGCCGGCGTACCGCGCAAGCCGGGCATGAGCCGTGACGACCTTCTGGGCATCAATCTGAAAGTCATGAAGGCCGTCGGCGAAGGCATCGCCAAATACGCGCCGAACGCTTTCGTGATCTGCATCACCAACCCGCTCGACGCGATGGTCTGGGCGCTGCGTGAATTCTCCGGCCTGCCGCACAACAAGGTTGTCGGCATGGCCGGCGTGCTGGACTCGGCCCGCTTCCGCCACTTCCTGGCCGACGAGTTCGCCGTGTCCGTCGAAGACGTCACCGCCTTCGTGATGGGCGGCCATGGCGACACGATGGTGCCGCTGCTGCGCTACTCCACCATTGCCGGCATCCCGGTTCCGGACATGATCGAGATGGGCTGGTCGACCCAGGAGAAGATGGACGCCATCGTCGACCGCACCCGCAAGGGCGGCGGCGAGATCGTCGCGCTGCTGGGCACGGGCTCGGCCTTCTACGCGCCTGCGGAAAGTGCCATCGACATGGCGGTCTCCTACCTGCGCGACAAGAAGCGTATCCTGCCCTGCGCCGCGCACCTGACCGGCCAGTTCGGCCAGAACGACCTCTATGTCGGCGTGCCGGTCGTGATCGGCGCCGGCGGTGTCGAGAAGATCGTCGAGATCTCGCTCAATGAGGACGAGCAGGCGATGTTCGACAACTCTGTTGACGCCGTGAAGGGCCTCATCGAGGCCTGCAAGGGCCTCGAGCCGTCGCTGGGCTGATCGTCTCGGCGCGGGACCAGCATGACAGAGCCGCCGGTCGTCTGGCCGGCGGCTTTTTCATGCCCGGAATGCGCCAGGCGTCAGAGAATGCCCGCAGTCAGCGGTCCGCCGGTATTCAGGCGCATCAGCTCGAAGCCGAGAACGAGAAGAAGGCTCTGCCAGGCGAAGGGCACCCACATCAGCACGCCGGCGGGCCGGGAGCTGCGTCCGGCAACCCAGACGGCAAACACCGTGAACACCCACATGCCTAGCGCAGCGACAAAGCCCAGCGAGACGTCACGCGTCGAGAAGAACAGCCAGATCTGGGCCGGAAGGCCGATCAGGAAGAGCGCGATGAAGCCGCTCGCCAGCCAGTGGATCATCCCGGCGCCGGCGCGCTGGTTGATCCACAGCGCGATCACCACGAAGGCGGGGATGAAGAGGCCGATCAGGTTGAGCAGCGTATAGCCGGGAGTCCAGTGCGGGGCGTTCAGGCCGGTCAGCCAGGTGAAGGCGCCGGTCGCATGGATCCAGCCCGACAATCCGCCCGCCAGGCTGGACACGGCAATCAGGTAGACCAGCAGTGTCACAATGCCCGGACTGCGCTTTCCGTCCATAGCCCCAAACTCGAACAAACTACTCACCGGACATAACCTGCAAACGGCACGCCAGTTCCCTGGACATTCCGGCCCCGTTCGCGCGGCATCCTAGCCCTGCCCCGTGACATTGTGGCGCTCTGGGCGGTCATAAAGAATGCGTGTATTCATCTGATGGATTTCCGGTTGACCGGATCGCGCCAAACCCGTCGACTCCGCCCATGACCCAGACCGTTCTTGAAACCGACCGTCTCATTCTGAGACAGCCCGATCTGTCGGACTTCGAACCCCTGTGCGAGCTGATGGGCGACGAGACCGTGACCCGCTTCATCGGCGGCGTTCAGGACCCGGCGCAAGTCTGGCGATCCCTGTGCGGCATTGTCGGGCACTGGGAATTGCGCGGCTACGGCTTCTTCAGCGTGATCGAGAAGGAGACCGGAACCTGGCTTGGCCGGGTCGGCCCCTGGTATCCGCATGGCTGGCCGCAGCCGGAGATCGGCTGGTCGCTGAACCGGCACAGCTGGGGGCGCGGCTATGCGTCCGAGGCCGGCGCCGCTTGCATGGACTATGTGTTCGACCGCCTGGGTTGGCACGATGTGGTGCATCTGATCGACAGCGACAACATACCCAGCCAGCGCGTCGCCGAGCGTCTGGGCTCGCGCAATCTGGGCCGCCGGGTGGAAGTCGCCGGATTTCCCGGCATGGAAGTCGATATCTGGGGCCAGGACGCGGCCGGCTGGCGGGCGCGTCCGCAATCATGATCTGACGCAGGAGCGTGGCATGGAAATCAAGCGCATTCTCACCGTGATCGAGGGCAGCGAGCAGGATGAGCCGTTGCTGCGCCAGGCGCTGGCGCTGGCTGTCCGCCACGATGCGCGCCTGGACGCGCTGTTCGTGCGGCGCAATGCGGCGTCCGGCGGCGATTTTCTCGGCGACACCTTCTCCACCTACGGTATGGAGACGGTTCTGGAGGCGCTGGACGATGCCGCGGCGGAAGCCAGCGTGCGGGCGCACGAGGCCTTTGAACGGGTCGCCGACGATGCACCGCCGAGCCATCTGGGGCGTCTTGCCGAATTTGTCGGTCTGCCGGAGGCGGCGCTGGCCCAGGAAGGCCGGCTGAGCGATCTCGTGGTCATGGCCCTGCCGGACGGCGACAGCGCCCGCCATCAATTGAGTGCCATCAAGATCGCCGCCTGCGAGAGCGGCCGGCCGCTGCTTCTCCTGCCGGCCAGGCGGTCGCCGGAGGCACCGCTGGACAAGGCGATGATCGCCTGGGACGGCTCGCTGGAAGCCTCGCGCGCGGTGGCGGGGTCACTGCCGCTGCTCGAGATGGCCTCATCGGTGAAGGCGGTTCATGCCGGCACCGATCATGAGGACGCGGCCCAGCTGTCACGCCTGGCGAATTATCTCGACCGGCACGGGGTCACCGCCTCGACCGAAACGCTGACGATCGACCATCGCTCGATCGCGCGCACGCTGATCGAGGCGGCCAGCGCCGCGGATATCGATTTTCTGGTCATGGGCGGTTTCGGCGCGCCGGGCTGGCAGTATGCGCTGGGGCGCGACGACACGACGGCGCTGCTCAAGGGCACCGACTTCGCCATTCTCATGGTGCACTGAGCGGGATCAGTACCAGCCCGCTTCGCGCAATTTGGGAGCATAGGTGCGGCTGACGGGTGCCTGGACACCGTTGATCAGGGTCAGCGTCGCCCGGCCGTCGCCGCGGCTGACCCGTTCGACCGCGTCGCGGGCCACCCACCAGGAGCGGTGTGTGCGGGCGCCGTCGAGCGTCTCGACCGCTGCAATGGCATCGCCCAGCCGCATCAGGATCAGACCCTCGCCCGCCTCGGTGTGTACACGCAGATAATGATCCTCGGCCTGCAGCGCCAGCAGGCGCGCCCGGCGCAGATGCGGCGGCAGTTTCCCGGTGAGTGCCGGCCCGGGTGTGGCTGTGCCCGTGTCCGCACTTTCGCCCTGGCCTTCTCTGGCGCGGTCCAGATAGACCGAGACCAGGGTGACGGCCACCGACACCACCCAGACCATGAAATAGACGACGGGGAGCTGGATGATACGGAAGGCCGGTCCCATCACGGCCTGCAGGATGATGACGGCGGCGCTGACCGGGATGGCGACGAGCGTTGCCAGGACGAGGCTTAAAAGAAGCGGTGTCAGATCCGGGTAGAGCCGCGCCAGCCAGGCGGTAAAAACCTGTCCGCTGATCCAGCCGATCGCCATCAGGCCGGTCCAGTACAGCCAGACCCCGGGGACGCCGAGATTGTGGCTGTCATAGGGGCCCAGGATCGACATCAGCGTGCCGACGGCGAGGATGACGCCGACGGTCGGCAGGGTCTTGCGGATCTGTTCGGTTGAAATCATGCCGGTCATTCACGAAGCGCGAATGAACACCTAGCGCAATTCGCGCAGCCCGGCAGCCCGTTTGCGCAATCCGTGTTTCGCGGCTTCGCACGGCGCGTCATCCCTGTTTGCAACCCCGGCACAGAAGCCGGACCAACAGGGAGACACGCATGATCACGATTTCGACGCTCGTACTGGCCGCCGCCACGGCGCTCTCGGCAGCCCAGACCGGCGAGGCCGAGCTGACAGTGTCCGTGACCGGCATCCAGCAGGCCGGCGGCCAGCTCGTCGTCGGGCTCTATGCCTCCGGTGAGGACTGGGACGCCGGCAGTGCCGCGGCCGGCCAGTACGTGCCGGTCGAGGGCGACAGCGTCAGCTTCACCTTCGCCGATCTGCCGGCCGGCACCTATGGCATCAAGCTCTATCACGACGTCGATGGCGACGGTGACATGGATACCAATCTGATGGGCATCCCGACCGAACCCTTCGGTTTCTCCAACAATGCCCGCGGCCGCTTCGGTCCGGCCAGCTGGGACGATGCCGTCTTCACCGTCGAGCCGGGCAGCAACGCCCATGCTCTGGATCTGCGCTAGGGAGGGCAAGATGCAGAGAAGCCGCAGGGAAATGCTGTCCATCCTGGCCGCCGCGGGTGGCGCGGCAGGCCTGTCGGGGCCAGCCTTCGGTCTCCTGTCGACCGATCCGGTCCTGGCCGCCTTCGAAGCGGCCGCGGCCAGTGACCCGTGGACGCTGGGCATGGCCGACGCTCCGGCCGAAGGCCGTGACGCGGTCGCCGAGCGTCTGCAGGGCCGTCTGCCCTCCGGCCTGTCCGGCGTTCTGCACCGCAACGGACCGGCGCGCTTCACCCGCAATGACTGGCGCTATCGCCACTGGTTCGACGGTGACGGCATGGTCCACGCCTGGCGGTTGACGCCGGGCGAG
Source organism: Maricaulis sp. (assembly GCA_002707795.1). GTDB lineage: Bacteria > Pseudomonadota > Alphaproteobacteria > Caulobacterales > Maricaulaceae > Maricaulis > Maricaulis virginensis. Next base: position 17,402 of record PANX01000035.1, on the reverse strand, counting down.
CCGGTTACCCACCAGGCCCGCTTCGTGGAAACGCGCAAATGGCTGGCCGAAGAGGATGCCGGCCGCTTCCTGATGCCGACTTTCGGTTCGGTGCCGCCGAACAGCCAGGGCATGCGCGGTCCGGACGACATGAATGCGGCGAACACGTCGGTGATGATGATCGACGGGGCGCTGATGGCGCTGTGGGAAGGCGGTTCGGCCTGGGAGCTGGATCCGGACACGCTGGAATCCCGCGGTGCCAAGGTCTGGGGCGAGGGCCTGTCGGGCCTGCCCTTCTCGGCCCACCCGAAAACCGATCCGGACGGAACGATCTGGAATTTCGGCCAGGCGCCGATGCAGGACGCGCTGGTGATCTGGCATATCGGTGCCGACGGACAGCTGCGCCGTGCCGACTTGGTCGGCGATGTGCCGGGCGGCATGATCCACGATTTCGCCGTCACCGACCGTTCGCTGGTCTTCCTGGTGGGCAATCTGATGTGGGACCGGGCGCGCCTGCCCTATCTGGACAGTTTCGTCTGGGATGACAGCCGGGCGATGCGCGTCGTCGCCATCGACAAGGCCGACTGGTCGCAGCGCCGTGTGTGGGATCTGCCGCCGGGCTTCCTGTTTCATATCGGCGGTGCCTGGGAAGAGGCCGATGGCGCGATCCGTGTCGATGCGGCCCTGTCCGACAATGCCCGCTTTGCCACCGAGGGCGCCCGCGATGCCATGCGCGGCCATGTGCGCCCGGAGACCGACAGCACCAGCCGCATGCGGCTGATCACGCTGCGGCCCGGCGGCCGGTTCGAGCAGGCCGAATTCGCCGACAGCTATGCCGAGTTCCCGCAGATCGATCCGCGCTATACCGGTCTTGAGCGCCGTTTCACCTGGCATGTCGGCTGGTCGGACAATCAGCTGCAGGGCGCCTCGCAACTGGTGCGCCGCGACCTGGCGTCCGGCGAGACCCGGCGCTTCGATTTCGGCAGTGACATCGTCGTCGAGGAGCCGCTCTTCATTCCGGCGAGCGATCGGGCGCGGGAAGGCGAGGGCTGGCTGGTCCATACCGCGCTGAACAAGCGGGCCCGGGCGAGCGAGCTGCATGTCTTCGATGCCCGGCGTGTCGATGACGGGCCGGTGGGCAGCTGGCGTCTGCCCTATGCCAATCCCTACGGCTTCCACGGCTGCTGGCGTTCGCTCTAGGAGGCGATGATGGATCTCGGCGCCTTTGCCGCCGCACCGGCGGTGATCCAGCTTCACGCGATCTGTGCCACCGGTGCGCTCGTGCTCGGGGCGGTGCAGCTGGCCGGCCCCAAGGGCACGCTGCCGCACCGGACGCTGGGCGTGGTCTGGGCGGGACTGATGGCGGTTACTGCGGTGTCGGCCTTCTTCATCCACGAGATCAATAAGGGCGGGTTCTCGCCCATTCACCTCTTCATCCCGCTCACCCTGTTCGGTCTGGTCGGCCTGGCCCGTTCGATCCAGACTCGCCGGTGGCGCCGGCACCGGATGATCGTGACGAGCCTCTATTTCGGAGCGCTGATCATTCCCGGCCTGTTCACCTTCGTGCCCGGCCGGCTGATGCATGACATGTTTCTGGCCGGTTTTCTGGCCGGTCCGGCCGGGTGAGCGATTGACGGGGCGCGGCTGGCTTGCCACCTTTGCGTGCAGCCAGCGGAGCCTCCCATGAAACGCGTCCTGTCCTGTCTCGCTGTGCTCGTCCTGAGCGCTGCTTCAACCCCCGCCTTCGCCCAGCGCACCGTGATGGTCGAGGTGTGCAACGAAACCGGCTTCCGGGTTGCCACGGCCGCAGCCTACCGGACCGGACCCACGCAGGACCGGACGCTGCAGACCTGGTTTCTGGTCGATCCGGGCGAATGCCTGGATGGCGGGCTGAACGGTGTGACGGGCGAGAGTGTGGATCTGCATGTGATGTCGGGCGAGTGGTTCTGGCCGCGCGGCGAAGGCGATGCGGTGTGGTGCGTTCCTGCCTCGTCATCGACATCGCTCGCGACGACGGAGCCCTGTACCGCCGGACGCGTGCCGCGCGCCTTCCGCTCGACCCCGATCGGGATTACCGGCCAGCGCGGCCCCGGCGGCCGCAATGTCGGACGCGTGCAATGGCGGATCGCCTGTGACGGGCTGGCAGCGGAGGACGCAACCCTGTGTCCCGGCGCGCCGGTGGATTCGCAGGGCCTGGCCCGGCCGGTCCGGACGCTGGAAGTGTGCAATCTTGTCAGCCGCGATATCGAGATCGCCGTGCTGGATGCCATGCCGGACGGGAATTTCGCACTGGACAGCCTGCATACCGTGCCGGCGGAGGGATGCGCGGATGTCTATCGCGGCTTTCCGCAAACCGACACGCTGATGGTGGCCGAGATCGGTGTCTTTCACGAACGCCAGGAGGGGCAGTTCTGTCTGCCGGTCCCCGATGACGGGGTCGAGCGCATGATGTCGGATCAGTGCGCAGCGGGCGAGGCGCCGGTCGGGTATCGCCTGCACGGTTTCGGAGAGCGCACGGCCCGCTATACCGCCTATATCGGCCGCTGAGCGGGCCGGTATTCGCGCCTCGGGCGTAGGCGCTTGCGGGGCGTGTCCGGCTTGGGCATGGTCCGTCCGGCAGGATTTCCGGGGGGAAAGATGGACAGCGCCGGCGCAGCCGCCAATGCGGAACGCTTCATGCCCGACTGGCTGGTCGGCGGTCTCCTGCGCCTGGCGCTGGTACCGGGCCTGTGGCTGTGGGGGCGGGCGCATGCTGCCGCCTGGCCCGGCGTCGACCCGGCCCTGATCCATGCCGCCGAAATCTGGTCGGTCCCGGTGATCTCCGCGGCACACCTGGCCCAGATCGCCGTCTGGGGAACGCAGATCTNTGCCGGCCTGCTGCTGATCGGCTTCCTGACGCGTCTGGCGGGACTGGTGCTGCTGGCAGCCGCCGGCGTCTATGCGGCCTGGATCGCGCCTGAGGCCTGGCCGGCGGCGGCCGTCTTTGCGGCGGCGGCCTTCTACCTGTTTGCCCGGGGCGGCGGCGCCCTGTCGGTCGACGGGGCCATCGTGGCGACGACACGCTAGAGCAACCCCGTTGAAGCCGGACTGGTCTTTCGAACAGCAGAGCCGGCTCACGCGTCTGCGGAAAGCATCCGAATTCATAACTTATGCGTGCCGGGTGTGCGGTAAGCCGCGGCTAACCCAGCGCCCGCTAGACCTTGTTCCGCATTTGAATCAAAGGCCCCGCAAATCCTTCGGAGTTTCGTGAAGCATGCTGGCTAGCATCGGAATGTTTCCGTACCGCTCTTTCGAGCCTTGGGAGAACCGCAGCACAGGTCGCCGCCATGGATGTCGAAACGATGAAACGCCTGAAGACCGCGCTCGCCGGGCGTGCTTCGGTCGATATCGGGCATTTCCAGTGGATCAATCTCGATATGGTTCGCGCCGAAGCCGCCGAACAATGGGACAATCTGCGCGAAAAGGTCTACAGCGCCGCGGCGCATTTCATCGAGAAACGGCTCGGGCCGAACGATGTGATGCTGCGCTGCCGCGGCGGTTTCATCATCATCTTTGCAGACTATACCGGCGATGACGCGGCGGCGCAGACGGAGGTGATCTCGCAGGAGCTGAACTGCTTCTTCCTGGGCGACCGCATCCTGCAGCGCCTGGAAATCTCCTCGAAGAGCCAGACCGTCTCGATGGCCGAACTGGCGGACATGGTTGCAGGGGGCTCGGCCGAGGACGACAAGGCGGCCTCAGCCGCCCGCCGCAAGCCGGTGCGCAAAGACGCAAAAAAATCCAGGAGTGTCGGGCACTGGCAGGCGCTCAAGCACGAGAAGGCCGCCGGGACCGCCGTGTCCTCGTCGATCGGCCACTGGCGCGGCGATCTGGCCGGGCTCTACAGCGACGCGCCGGACGATTCCATTCTGGCGCTCTCGGGCGCCGATTCCGCCGATTTCGATGTTGCCGCCAAGCGGTGGTCGCACTCGACCGCCGATCTCTTCTCCGATCTCGACAAGACCTGGGACGACATTGTCTTCATGCCGTCCTGGGATGTGCGCTTCGGCTATATCACTGCCAATTTCTGCCTGGCCCGCCGCAAGTATCACGGCCGAATGCTGTTCGGGCGCGATACGCTGCTGGGCAATGCGGCGCCGGACCTGCACCGGCTGCTCGACCATTCCGTCGCGATTGCTGCCCAGCGCGGCTTCATGCGGCGCTATGCAGAGGGGATGAAGTGCGCCATCGCCATCCCGGTCAATTACGACACGATTATCGGCCCGTCGGACCGGGTGCGCTATTTCTCCATCCTGCAATGCATGCCCCAGAAGGTCCGCAAGTATTTCTACCTGCGGGTCGACAACATCCCCGACGGTGCGCCCCAGGGCCAGATGGAGGAATTGTTCCGCGCCATGCGCTGTTTCGGCTCGAACATCCTGGCCAAGATCCCCGTCGGGACCATCCAGCTCGGCCGGTTCGAGAATTGCGGCATTACCCTGTTTTCCTCCGAGCTGCCGGCGCCGGATGCGAGCGGGCATATCAAGGAAAACGTGCTCAGGCAGTTGACCGCCGAGGCGGTCTCGATCGAGCGCTTCGGTGCCCGCGGCTGCCTGACCAATGTGGCGACGTTCGAACAGCTCGACGCCGGCCTGAATGCCGGTTTCCAGGTGTTCATCGGCGATGCGGTCGGCGAGGCCTCGACCCTGCCGGTGCCGCTGCAGCCCTGCCTGCTCGACGATCTGCGCGACAGGGCCAGCGACGCGGCCTGACGCAGGCCACGGCCGGCTTACCGATTGGCAAGACCTTGCAGGCTAGCCTCGCGGCGCGGGATCGGGTCCCCGGGGAAGTGCTGCCATGTCGCCGGAACTCAAGAACAAGCTGAAGACCGTGCTGGCGGGGCGCAGCTCTGTCGATATGGGGCAGTTCCGGTTCCTCAATCTCGACCGGGTTCGCGAGGAGGCCGGCGAGGACTGGCCACGCCTGCGCGACAAGATCTACGAGGTCGCGGCCCACTTCATCGAGAAGCGTATCGATGCGGCCGATGTGGTGATCCGCTGCCGCGGCGGTTTCATGATCGTGTTCGCGACCCTCGATCCGGATGCGGCCGAGGCTCGCGTCACCGGCATCGCCGCCGAGCTGGAGCGCTTCTTCCTCGGCGACCGGCGGCTGGAGATGATCGAACTGGTCGCCGATGCACGCAGCGTGACCACGGCCGAACTGCTGGAGATTGTCGCCCAGGCGCAGGACGAGTCCCGTGCCGCTGCCGGGCCTGCGCCGGAGGACAAGACCGGGGCAGCGCGAGAGACAGCGCCGCGCTGGCAGGCCGTCGAGGCGGGTACGAAGACATCCGCCGGTGCCACTGTCCGGCCCGCGCCTCCGGCTGCCGGCAGGCTGCCCTGGGACAGTATCTTCTTCCGGCCGGTCTGGGATGCGCGGCGTGGTGCGCTGATCCACAATGTCTGCATCGCCCGCCGGGTGGTGAACGGGTTTGCGGTCCACGGCCGCGACACGCTGATGGGGCGCGACGAGCCGGAATTGCACCACATGCTGGACAGGGCCGTCGCCCGCGCCGCCCAGCGCGGCTTCCAGAAGGCCCGGACGGCCGGCGGTCCCTGCGCCGTGGTGATCCCGGTGCACCATGCCACGCTGGTCTCCGTGTCGCGGCGTCTGGACTATATCGGCGTATTGCAGTCGGTTCCCGCACCGATGCGCCGCTTCTTCCGGCTGCGGATCGAGGGCGTACCTGCCGGCGCGCCGATCGGCCGCACCCAGGAAATCTTCCGCTCGCTGAAACCGCTGGCCGCCGAACTGATGGTCAAGCTGCCCTTCGGCGATATCGATCTGCAGCGTTTCGAAGGCTGCGGGGTCGGTGTGTTCGATGCGGATACGCCATCGCGCATCAATGAGGGCGGACCTGACGATGCGCAGGTCGCGGCGCTGACCGACTGGACCGCTTCGGCCCGGGCCATGAAGGCGGAAACGGCGCTGGCCGAGGTCGGGAATTCCGGCTTTCTGCAGGTCGCGACTGCTGCCGGCGTGCGGTATTTCTCCGGCGCCGCGATTGCTCCGGATGCGGAATTGCCCCGCCCGCCCATGACCCTGCCGCTGGCCCGGATCGTCGAAAACGCCGGCGATCAGGACCGCCGTCCGGCCTAGTCAGGTGCGGCGCAGGCGAATGCGTTGCGCTTGGCCGGGCCAGTGTTATAAGGCGGGTCCTGTCTGGCCATTTCTTCGCTTTTATCCTCCCGCGAGGCCCCATCTATGAATATTCATGAACATCAGGCGAAAGCCGTCCTGAAGACCTTCGGTGCACCGGTTGCCGAGGGCGTTGCCATCTTCTCCGCCGACGAGGCCGCCGCAGCGGCCGACAAGCTGCCCGGACCGCTCTGGGTGGTGAAGTCGCAGATCCATGCCGGCGGTCGCGGCAAGGGCAAGTTCAAGGAACTTGGCCCGGATGCCAAAGGCGGTGTGCGCCTGGCCTTTTCCAAGGACGAGGTGATCGCCCACGCCAGGGAAATGCTCGGCAATACGCTGGTGACGCACCAGACGGGCCCCGAGGGCAAGCAGGTCAACCGCCTCTACATCGAGGACGGTGCCGACATCGCCCGCGAGCTGTACTGCTCGCTGCTGGTGAATCGCGAGACCGGCAAGGTCGCCTTCGTGGTGTCCACCGAGGGCGGCATGGATATCGAGCAGGTCGCGCACGATACGCCGGAAAAGATCCACACGATCGACATCGATCCGGAATACGGCGTCACCCAGGGCGATGCGGTGCGGATCGCCGAAGCGCTGCACCTGCATGACGTCGCCCGCGACGACATGATGGAACTGGCCCCGACGCTCTACAAGGCCTTCACCGAGAAGGATATGAGCCTGCTGGAGATCAACCCGCTGATCGTGATGGAGAACCATCACCTGCGCGTGCTCGACGCCAAGGTCTCCTTCGACGGCAATGCGCTGTTCCGTCATCCGGACATCATGGAATTGCGCGACACGACCGAAGAGGACGCCAAGGAAATCGAGGCTTCCAAGTACGATCTCGCCTATGTGGCGCTGGACGGCAATATCGGCTGCATGGTCAACGGCGCGGGCCTGGCCATGGCGACGATGGACATCATCAAGCTCTACGGTGCCGAGCCGGCGAACTTCCTCGATGTCGGGGGCGGCGCCTCCAAGGAGAAGGTCACCGCGGCCTTCAAGATCATCACCGCCGACAAGAATGTGAAGGGCATCCTGGTCAACATCTTCGGCGGCATCATGCGCTGCGACGTGATCGCGGAAGGCGTGGTTGCGGCCGTCAAGGACGTGGGCCTGCAGGTGCCGCTGGTCGTGCGCCTGGAAGGCACGAATGTCGAAAAAGGCAAGCAGATCATCAATGAAAGCGGTCTCAACGTGATCGCCGCCGACGATCTCGACGATGCCGCCCAGAAGATTGTCGCCGCCGTGAAGGAGGCCGAATAATGTCGATCATCGTAGACAAGAACACCAAGGTCATCGTCCAGGGCCTGACCGGCAAGACGGGCACCTTCCACACCGAACAGGCGCTGCAATACTACGGCACCCAGATGGTGGCCGGCGTGCACCCGAAGAAGGGCGGCGAAAGCTGGACCTCGGGTCTCGATGCCTCCGCGGAACTGCCGATTTTCGCCACTGTGGGCGAGGCGAAGGAAGCCACTGGCGCCGACGCGTCCGTGATCTATGTGCCGCCGGCCGGTGCCGGTGCCGCGATCATCGAGGCGATCGATGCGGAAATCCCGTTCATCGTCTGCATCACCGAAGGCATTCCGGTGATGGACATGGTCAAGGTCAAGGCCAAGCTGGACAAGTCCAAGTCGATGCTGCTGGGCCCGAACTGCCCGGGCATCCTGACGCCGGAAGAGTGCAAGATCGGCATCATGCCGGGCCAGATCTTCAAGAAGGGTTCGGTGGGCGTCGTCTCGCGTTCGGGCACGCTGACCTATGAAGCCGTGTTCCAGACCTCCCAGGTCGGTCTCGGCCAGACCACGGCGGTGGGCATTGGTGGCGACCCGGTGAAGGGTACCGAATTCATCGACGTGCTGGAAAAATTCCTGGCCGACGACGAGACCCGGTCGATCATCATGATCGGCGAGATCGGTGGTTCTGCCGAGGAAGACGCTGCGCAATTCCTGGCCGACGAAGCCAGGAAGGGCCGCAAGAAGCCGACCGTCGGCTTCATCGCCGGCCGCACGGCACCTCCGGGCCGCACGATGGGCCATGCCGGTGCCATCGTCTCCGGCGGCAAGGGCGGCGCGGAAGACAAGATCGCAGCCATGGAAGCGGCCGGCATCAAGGTTTCGCCCAGCCCGGCCCGCCTCGGCACCACGCTGGCGGAGCTGCTGAAGGGTTAGTCTCTTCTCGCATCGCGACCTCAGAAGACCCCGCTCCGGGAAACCGGGGCGGGGTTTTTCGTGCGCTCCGATGTTTTGCCCTGAGGCACGCCTCCCTCTCCCCTGGGAGCAGGGGGGGTACCGGCTCGTCCCTGCAAACCCCACTGTCACCAAGTTGTCAGCAGACCGGGGGAAAACGGTACTGTTCGTTGGACATCCGTCCTAGATGATTGCTTAACCGTCCTTGTGTAGCGACGCATACAGACACACTCCTGACTCAGGCCCTTTCCCCCAATGTCTGACCAAAGCCGATCCCCCGAAAACCAGTCCTTCCTGGACACGTCATTCCTGCAGGGCGCCAACGCCGTCTATCTCGAACAGATGGCCGCCGCCTATGCCAGGGACCCTGGCTCGGTGCCGCCGAGCTGGAAAGCCTTCTTCGACGCCATGGGCGATGCCCCGGCCGATGCAAGCCATGCGGCGCGCGGCCCGGCCTGGAAACGGCCCGGCTGGCCGAAGGCGGCCAATGGCGATCTGGTCTCGGCACTGGGNGATATCGGTCCGGACGAGGCGGCGATGGTCGACAAGGTCGCCGAGCATGTCGCCGCGACCAGCCCGGGCGCCGACGCGGCAGAAATCCGCCGTGCGACCCAGAATTCCATCCGCGCCATCATGATGATCCGCGCCTATCGCATGCGCGGCCATCTGGCGGCCGACCTCGACCCGCTGGGGCTGACCGATTTCGGCTACCAGGCCGAGCTGGACCCGGCGACCTACGGCTTTACCGGGGCGGCGCTGGACGAGGAAATCTTCATCGACGGCTATCTCGGCCTCGAGACCGCCACGCCGCGCCAGATGCTCGACATCCTCAAGCGCACCTATTGCGGCCCGATCGGTGTCGAGTTCATGCACATCTCCAACCCGGAAGAGAAAGCCTGGCTGCAGGCCCGCTTCGAGGGGCCGGACAAGGACATCTCCTTCACGCCCGAGGGCAAGGTGGCGATCCTGTCCAAGCTGATCGAGACCGAGCGCTTCGAGCAGTTCCTGCACAAGCGCTATCCGGGCACCAAGCGTTTCGGTGCCGATGGCGGCGAGGCGATGGTTCCGGCGCTGGAACAGATCATCAAGCGCGGCGGCGCGATGGGTGTCGAGGACATCATCATCGGCATGCCGCACCGCGGCCGCCTGAACATCCTGGCCGCCGTGATGGGCAAGCCCTATCACCAGATCTTCCACGAATTCCAGGGCGGCAATACCCAGGGCGAGGAAGAGTTCGGCTCCGGCGACGTGAAATACCATCTCGGCGCCTCCTCGGACCGCGAGTTCGACGGCAACAAGGTGCACCTGTCGCTGACCGCCAACCCGTCCCACCTCGAGGCGGTCGATCCGGTTGTGCTGGGCAAGGCCCGCGCCAAGCAGGAAGAGAATTGCCGCAAGGCACCGGGCACGCCGCGCTCCTCCGTGCTGCCGCTGCTGCTGCACGGCGATGCGGCCTTTGCCGGCCAGGGCATGGTAGCCGAGTGTTTCGGCCTCTCCGGCCTGCGCGGCCACCGTACGGGTGGCGCGATCCACTTCATCGTCAACAACCAGATCGGCTTCACCACCGACCCGAAGGACAGCCGGTCCAGCCCCTATCCGTCGGATGTGGCGCTGATGGTCCAGGCGCCGATCTTCCACGTGAATGGCGACGATCCGGAAGCCGTCACCCACGCCACCAAGATCGCCACGGAATACCGCCAGCTGTTCGGCAAGGACGTGGTGATCGACATGATCTGCTACCGCCGCTACGGCCACAATGAGGGCGACGACCCGACCTTCACCCAGCCCATCATGTACCGCATCATCAAGGACATGCCGCCGGTGCGGAAGAAATACCAGGACCGGCTGATGGAAGAGGGCGTTCTCACCGCGGCCGAGGCCGAGGCGATCGAGAACGAGTTCGACACCTTCCTGGAAAACGAGTTCAACGCCGGCAAGGATTTCGAGCCGAAGAAGGCCGACTGGCTGGACGGCCGCTGGTCGGGCCTGGGCCTGCCCGAGGATGACGAGCGCCGCGGCGAGACTTCGGCCACGATCGAGCGCCTCAAGGCGGTCGGCGATGCGATGACCCGCATCCCGAACGATATCAATATCCATCGCACGCTGAAGCGGGTCATCAACGGCCGGCGCGAGGCGATCGAGCAGGGTGAGGGCATTGACTGGGCGACGGCCGAGCATCTGGCTTTCGGCACGCTGCTGACGGAAGGCTTCCCGGTTCGCCTGTCCGGTCAGGATTCCGGCCGCGGCACCTTCTCGCAGCGTCACTCGCACATAATCGACCAGGAAACGGCCGAGCGTTACACGCCGCTGAACAATCTGGCGCCCGAGCAGAAGAAATACGAAGTCATCGACTCGATGCTGTCCGAAGAGGCGGTGCTGGGCTTCGAATACGGCTACTCGCTTTCGGCCCCGAACACGCTGGTGATGTGGGAGGCCCAGTTCGGCGATTTCGTGAACGGCGCCCAGGTGATCATCGACCAGTTCATTTCGTCCGGCGAGCGCAAATGGCTGCGCATGTCCGGCCTCGTGATGTTGCTGCCGCACGGCTATGAGGGCCAGGGCCCCGAGCACTCCTCGGCACGCCCCGAGCGGTTCCTGCAGCTGTGCGCGGAAGACAATATGCAGGTCGCCAACTGTTCGACGCCGGCGAACTATTTCCACATCCTGCGCCGGCAGATCCACCGCAATTTCCGCTCGCCGCTGGTGATCATGACGCCGAAAAGCCTGCTGCGTCACAAGCGCTGCGTGTCGACGCTGGCCGCGATGGGGCCGGGCTCCTCCTTCCACCGCGTCCTGTGGGACGATGCCGACGAGAAGCGGCCGGAAGGCGAGATCCGCCAGACCTCGATCAAGCTGCAGGCCGACGAGAAGATCCGCCGCGTCGTGATGTGCACGGGCAAGGTGTATTACGATCTGCTGGAGACCCGTGAGGAGCGCGGCATCGACGACATCTACCTGATGCGGGTGGAGCAGCTCTATCCCTTCCCGTACAAGGCGGCGATGGCCGAGCTGGCGCGTTTCCCGAACGCCGAGGTCGTGTGGTGCCAGGAAGAGCCGCGCAATATGGGCTACTGGACCTTCGTCGAGCCCAATATCGAATACGTCCTCGGCAAGATCGAGGGCAAGGCGGAGCGGCCGCGCTATGTCGGCCGTGCGCCGACCGCCTCGACGGCGACCGGCATCGCCGCCAAGCACAAGCAGCAACAGGAAGCTCTGGTCGACGAAGCCCTCGCCTAGGGCGCGCGATCATTCTCTTTGACAGAGGAAGAACCGACATGACCGATATCACCGTTCCGCAGCTCGGCGAGAGTGTCACCGAAGCCACGGTGGGCAGCTGGCAGGTGAAGACCGGCGATGCCGTCTCCAGGGACGATGTCCTGGTCGAGCTGGAAACCGACAAGGTCGCCGTCGAGGTCCGCGCCGAGGAAGACGGCGTGATGGGCGAAATCTCCGCCCAGGAAGGCGACACGGTCGAGATCGGCGCCAAGCTGGGCGTGCTCGATGCCGGTGGCAAGGCTGCCACCAGGGGCGGCGACAAGGATAGCGCCAAGGCTGAGGAGAAGCCGGCCGAGTCTGATGCCGGCAAGAAGGCCGCCAAGCCGAAGTCCGATGACAAGCCGGCCGATGGCGGCAAGGGCGGCGAGACGGTCGAGGCGACCGTTCCGCAAATGGGTGAAAGCGTCACCGAGGGCACGATCGGCTCCTGGCTGGTCAAGGTCGGCGACACGGTCGAGATCGACCAGGCGCTGGTCGAGATCGAGACCGACAAGGTGGCCGTCGAAGTGCCTTCGCCGGTGGCCGGCAAGGTCGCCGAACTGCTGGTCGGCGAGGGCGATACCGTATCTCCGGGCGATGCCGTCGCGAAGATCGCGGAAGGTGCCGGCGGCTCGGCAGCGGCCTCTTCGGACAGCCAGGACGACAGCAAGGCTGAAACCGCTTCGGGTGGCGACAAGAAAGCCATGCCGTCGGCCTCGCGCGTGATCGAGGAGAACAAGCTGGATGCCGGTTCCATCGAAGGCTCCGGCAAGGATGGCCGCATCACCAAGGGCGATGCGCTGAAGGCCGCGGAAGCCGCCAGCAAGGCCTCGGCCTCCGCTCCGGCCCCGGCGCCGTCGGCTCCGGCCCCGTCTGCCGCGCCGCGCGAAACCGGTCCGCGTGAGGAACGCGTCCGCATGACGCGTCTGCGCCAGACGATCGCGAAGCGCCTGAAGGATGCCCAGAATTCCGCGGCGATCCTGACCACCTATAACGAGGCCGACATGTCGGCCATCATGGCCGCCCGCAAGGCCCACCAGGAGGCCTTCGTCGCCAAGCACGACGTGAAGCTCGGCTTCATGAGCTTCTTCATCAAGGCCTGTGTCTCGGCGCTGAAGGAGATCCCGGCGGTCAATGCCGAGATCGACGGCACCGACATCATCTACAAGAATTATTACGACATGGGCGTGGCGGTCGGCACCGACCGGGGTCTCGTCGTGCCGGTCGTGCGCGATGCCGACCGGATGTCGCTGGCCGAGATCGAGAAGGAAATCATCCGTCTGGGCAAGCGTGCCCGCGACGGCAAGCTGTCGATCGAGGAGATGCAGGGCGCGACCTTCACGCTCTCCAATGGCGGCGTCTACGGCTCGCTGATGTCGATGCCGATCCTCAACGCCCCGCAATCGGGCATTCTGGGCATGCACAAGATCCAGGAGCGCCCGGTCGCCGAGAACGGCCAGGTCGTGATCAAGCCGATGATGTATCTCGCGCTGAGCTATGACCACCGCATCGTCGACGGCAAGGAAGCCGTCACCTTCCTCGTCCGCGTGAAGGAAAACCTGGAAGACCCGCAACGCATGCTGTTCGACCTCTAGGCCGGCAAGGTCCTCACCGCCCGAAATTTCTTTATTCCCAGAGCTCCCGCCGGATTGGGTTAAGCCTTCCGGCGGGAGTTTTTCATGCGTGCAACCACTGCGTTCTCGACGGTATTCAAGGGCCTGGTCGTGCTCCGGGTCAGCTATGCAGTGCTGCTGTTCAGCGGCACAATGGCCTACCGGCTCAGCGGAGACGGTCCGTTCGTCATCGACGAGCATGTGGCGACTATGCTGCAAAGTTTTCCGCTGTGGTACTTCCTGGTTTGGGGCGGTTTTGTCGGCGGCTATGCGCTTGCGGCGCTGATGCTCCTCCTGCGCTCATGGCTGGCCCTGCCCGTGTATGCGATCGCCTTCACGGTCGACTGCCTCCTCTCGCTCTACTGGTTCCAGCAGCCGGGCATGGACCGTGCCTATTCCGGCAGCGCCAATCTGGTCGAATGGGGGCTCAACGCCTTCGACCTCACCGTCATCGCCGTGCTCGTGCTGGCCGGATCCGTTTTCACGCGGGATCCTGACTGATCCGTGCATGCCTGCCTTGCGCGCGAAGCTGCCAATCGGGGCAGATCGGGCCTTACTTTTGCGCACGATCATGGGCATATAGGCTGCAAGTCCGACCGATCATTCCAGCTCTTGCGAGGCGACCATGTCCGAACCCTACGACGTCGTGATCATCGGGGGTGGCCCCGGTGGCTATAACTGTGCCATCCGTGCCGGCCAGCTGGGCCTCAAGGTGGCCATCGTGGAAAAGCGCGGACGCCTCGGCGGCACCTGCCTGAATGTCGGCTGCATCCCCTCGAAAGCCCTGCTGCACGCGTCCGAACTCTATGAGGCGGCGGACAAGGAATTTGCCGGCCTGGGCATCAGGACCGGCGGTCTGGAGCTCGATCTGCCGCAAATGCTCAAGCAGAAGGACGAGGCTGTCGATGGCCTGACCAAGGGCATCGAATTCCTGATGAAGAAGAACAAGGTCGACTATCTCGTCGGCAAGGGCCGCATCGCCGGTGCGGGCAAGGTCGAGGTGGAGACCGAAGAGGGCAAGCAGACGCTCGACACCAAGCATATCGTGATTGCGACCGGCTCCGAGGTGACTCCGCTGCCGGGTGTCGAGATCGACGAGAAGCGGGTCGTGTCGTCCACCGGTGCGCTGTCGCTGGAGAAAGTCCCCGGCAAGCTGGTGCTGATCGGCGCCGGTGTGATCGGCCTGGAACTGGGCTCGGTCTGGCGCCGTCTGGGCGCGGATGTGACGGTCGTCGAGTATCTCGACCGTATCCTGCCGGGCATGGATGGCGAGCTGGCCAAGAACGCCCAGCGCATCTTTGCCAAGCAGGGCATGGAATTCCATCTCTCCACCAAGGTCACGGGCGTCGATGCCTCCGATGCCGACACCCTGAAAGTGACGATCGAGCCGGCCGAAGGCGGTGAGGCCAGGACGCTGGAAGCCGACACGGTTCTGGTCTGCATCGGCCGCCGTCCCTATACCGAAGGTCTGGGCCTGGAGAATGTCGGCATCGAGACCGACAAGCGCGGCGTGATCGCCAATGACCACTTCCGTACGTCTGCGGAAAATGTCTGGGTGATCGGCGACTGTACCAGCGGCCCGATGCTGGCCCACAAGGCCGAGGATGAAGGCACGGCCTGCGCGGAACGCATCGCCGGCAAGGCCGGTCATGTGAATTACGGCGTCATCCCGGGCGTGGTTTACACCGCGCCGGAAATCGCCGCGGTCGGCAAGACCGAAGAAGAGCTCAAGGCGGAAGGCCGCAAGTACAAGAAGGGCAAATTCCCCTTCCAGGCCAATTCCCGGGCGCGCACCAATCACCAGACCGAAGGCTTCGTGAAGATCCTGGCCGATGCCGGGACCGACGAAATCCTGGGGGCCCACATGATCGGGGCCAATGTCGGCGAGATGATTGCCGAGATCTGCCTGGCCATGGAATTCCAGGCGGCGTCCGAAGATATCGCACGCACCTGCCATCCGCACCCCACCCTGACCGAGGCGATCCGCCAGGCGGCGATGGGTGTGGAAGGCTGGACCATGCAGGCCTGACGCTGTCGCAAAGCCCCCGGCGCTGTCGCAAAGCCGACGTGAAGCCCGCCTAGACTCTGCGTGATTCGCCTGTGCCGCAGGCGGCGGGCTGCGATACAGCTGCGATACGGGCGCCGGCCGGATTTCCGGCGGACAAGCGGGCCCGTTTCGGGCACAATCAGGATGGACGTTCCGGGCGGCAGCTGCGGCTGTCCGGACGCAAGGCCGGGACATGGACCAAGCGCTGATGCCGACACAGATCGAAATCGCTTCGCCGCGCCTGCGGCTGGTCGCGCTGGACCCGCGTCTGGCGGCCCTGCAGGTCGATGACCGCCAGGCCTTCTTCGACGCGCTCGAGGTCGAGCCCGAACCGTCCTGGCCACCGGAGCTGACCGATGAGACGGCGATGCGCCGGCTCCGCGAGACACTGGACGCTCACCCCGAGCAAACCGGCTGGCGGGCCTGGGTCTTCATCTCGCCCGTCATGCACCGCCTGCTCGGCAGTGGCGGTTTCATGGGCGCGCCGGATGCCGAGGGCGTGGTAGAGATCGGCTATTCCATGCTGACCTCCTGGCGCGAGCAGGGGCTGGCGACCGAGGCGGTCAACACACTCCTGCAATGGGCCTATTCCCACGACACGGTGAAACAGGTGGTGGCCCGCACACCCGACGATCGCGATGCCGCTCACCGGGTGCTGGAAAAGGCGGGCTTCGTGCAGGCGGACCATGAGGGCGATGTGATCGCCTGGACCCATGAGCGCAGCCGGCTGGCGGCCTGAGCGGCTTCAGTTTCCAGGCGTGTCGCCGAGCAGTGTCCGCAGCTGGTCGAGATAGGCCAGCCAGGCCTTTCGACCCGCTTCTGTCAGCGCGGCGCGGGTCTGGGGTTTGCGGTCGACAAAGCTTTTCTCGACCGACACATACCCCGCATCTTCCAGCTTTCTCAGATGAACCGAGAGATTGCCGTCGCTGGCACCGGTCTTCTGCTTGATCTCGGCAAAGGTGGCGCTGCTTGCCGCCGAAAGCAGCGCCATGATGCCCAGGCGCAGGCGGCCATGGATCGTCTCGTCGATCCGGGAGGCGTCGAATTCGGCGCCCATCTACGCCGCCTCGCCGGCCGGTTCCCCGCGCAGCAGGATGACGCCGGGCGCGATGGCCAGGATTGCCACCGCGGCGGCGCTGAACAGGTAAAGCTCCGGCGTGCCGGCCAGGCTCATACCGCCGCCGCAGGCCAGCCACGCGATCAAGGACATCGGCCGCATCCAGCGCGGTCCGCCCAGGCTGGCGGACACCCAGAAGGAGACGCCATAGCCGCCGAAGGCGACCAGCGGGATGGTGTCGAACAGGATCATGTCACCCCGTCCCAGCACCAGCGCGACAACGGCGCCGATCGCATAGGCGGCGACCAGCCACATCACCCCGTTCCACACCGCGCTCTCGCCGCGATTATTGATCGCACCCATACCGGGCTTGTTGCGCAGGGCGCGGCCGAGAAAAGCGGTGCCCGTCATGCCGATCAGCCCGTAGGCCATCCAGACAAAGCCCACGAGGTTCGGCTCGATCCCGGCCTGGCCGGTGATGATGAACCAGTGCGCCAGAAGCGCCGGCGCGGCGAGCCCGCCCCACCAGATGAAGAAACGCCCGGCGAGGGACGGTGCTTGCTGGCCGGCTTCAGCCACAGAGCGCAGATAGGCAAGATCGGCATCGTTCGACATGATGTCCTCCAAGAACTTTAGAAATTAAAGTACAGCGTTTTCGGAGACGTGCAAGCGCGGGTTTTCGGGGCGGGTTGTTGTGGGTTGGTGCGGGCTGGGGCGGAGAGAAGGGGCGGAGAGATGAGGTGGGCGTTTGTCTGTCTGGGGCTGTTTTTGTCCACTCTCTCCGCTCGCTCCACTTCCCCCGGCCCTGTGCCGGGGCCTGGCTGAGCCTCCTCCTGAAACGCCGCCAGACCCCGGAATAAATCCGGGGAAAGCGCCACACTCTCTTTCTTCCCCATTTCATGGGGAAGTGGGCCGCGGCGTTAGCCGCGGGTCGAAGGGGCTGGCGCGAAGCGCCGGGGGCGGTGGAGCCTGTCGCTGACACATCGCCGCTGATGCAGCACCCCTCCGTCTCGCCGCCTTGCGGCGATCCACCTCCCCATGGAATGGGGAGGAAAGGCGTGTCAGCACAAAACCCTCCACGA
>PANX01000034.1 GCA_002707795.1 Maricaulis sp. | reverse complement strand
TTGTTCGCGCATGATCGGCCATACCGCCCGGGAGCAAATTTCAGAGCCGGTGAGATGTACGGCCACTACTTTGTCCCAGTCGTCCTGGGTCATTTTGGCAAAGCTCTTGTCGCGCAGAATCCCGGCATTGTTGATCAGCACATCGACCCGTCCCCAGGTGTCCATGGCCTGCTTGACCATGTCCGCGACCTCGTCGGCCCTGGTGACATTGGCGGTGTGCGAGATGGCCTCGCCACCCGCAGCGCGGATCTCGTTGGCCACGTCTTCCGCGGCCGAACCCGTGCCCGTGCCATCCACGGAACCGCCCAGATCATTGACCACCACCCTGGCACCGCGTGCCGCCAGCGCCATGGCGTGGCAACGTCCCAGACCCAGGCCGGCGCCGGTGACAATGGCCACGCGGCCGTCGTAACGAATCTCACTCATAACCAGTCTCTTCTCTTGAACGTGTCCGGATCAGCCGACGATCTGCAGGGTCAGCCAGTGCGCCATCAGGGCCGGCTTGTCCTCGCCCTCGATCTCGACGGTAACGGCGTATTTCAGCATCCATTGCCCCGGATTGCGCTCGGTCGCGTCTTCCAGGACGAAACGGCCGCGGATCTTCTTTCCGGCCCGCACGGGCTGCAGGAAGCGCACCTTGTCGAAGCCGTAATTGATGCCCATCGCGATGCCGTCGAGCACCAGCGTCGTGTTTCCAGCGAGCGCGGACAGCATCGACAGCGACAGGAAGCCGTGGGCGATCGTGCCGCCGAACGGCGTTTCCTTCGCCGCGCGCTCCGGGTCGATGTGGATGAATTGATGGTCTTCGGTCACATCGGCGAAGACATCGATGCGCGACTGGTCGATCTCGATCCAGTCGGACACACCGATTTCCTGTCCGATATGGTCCTTCAGCGTGTCGGCCTTGATTACCGGCATCAGGCAGTCTCCTCGTCGTTCAGAAGCATTTTGCGCAGCCCCGGCTTGTCGATCTTGCTCGTGCCGCCACGCGGCAGCGGCCCGTCCATGCGCCAGATACGATCGGGCAGCTTGAAGGCCGCCAGGTGCGGTTTCAGGAAGTCGATGATGTCCTGGTCGGACAGATCAGCGCCGTCACGCAGCAAGAGCGCCGCGCCGACGCGCTCGCCCAGACGCTCGTCGGGAATGCCGATCACGGCTGCTTCCAGAATGTCCGGATGCTTGGCCAGCGCGCCCTCGACCTCGAGGCAGGAGACATTCTCGCCGCCGCGGATCACCATGTCCTTGATGCGGTCGACGATGAACAGGAAACCGTCCTCGTCGATGATCCCGACATCGCCGGTCTTGAACCATCGGTCCTCGGTCAGAACGGCCGCCGTGGCTTCGGGCTGGTTGAGATAGCCGCGAAACACCGCCGGCGACTTGATCCACACCTCGCCCGGTTCGCCGCGCGGGGTTTCGTTGCCGGCCTCGTCGACCGTCTTGATGAAGGTGACCGCCGGCAGCGGCAGACCGCAGGAGCCCGGCTTGGCCTGGTATTCCGAATAGCCGTTATAGGTGCCCAGCGCGTTGGTCTCGGTGAGGCCGTAGCCGGACGATGCCCAGGCCTTCGGGAAGACCTGGTTGATCTTCTCGACATGCGCCTCGGGACGTTTGGCACCGCCTGTACCCATGCCCTGCAACGTATCCAGTGTGACGCCGCGGCGCTCGGCTTCCAGCGTCAGCTCGTGCGACATGGTCGGCACGCCCACCATATCGGTCAGCTTCTCGCGCTGGATCAGTTCGACCGCTTCACCCGCGTCCCATTTGCGCATCAGCACCATCTTGCGGCCGGAGAAAAGCGACAGCAGGAAAACGGCATGCGAACCGGTGCAGTGGAAAAGCGGCAGGCACACCAGCACACCCGGATCGCCTTCGGTGAAGTCCTCGTCATTATTGGCCAGGCGCAGGGATGCACCGAGCAGCGCAAAGGACAGGATCGTCGTCACGGCACCGCGATGGGTGAGCACGGCACCCTTGGGCGAGCCCGTTGATCCCGACGTGTAGAAGATGGCGAAATCGCTGTCCGGATCGATGGCGATGGCCGGCGGCTCCTGTCCCGCACAGGCTGCGACCATGGCGTCGAACGTGTCGGCGACATCCTCGAGCTCGCCACGGCCGGAGATCAGGGTGAGCCCCAGGCTCGCCTGGTGCGGCCGCAAGCGCTCGATCTGCCGGGCTCCGGCGATGACGATCCTGGCGCCGCAATCGGACAGGCCGAAACCCATCTCCTCGCTGGTCCACCAGCCATTGAGCGGCACCACGACACCACCGGCGGCGATGATGCCGAGAAAGGCCGCCATCCATTCCGGCGAATTTCGCATCGCCAGGGCGATGCGCGTGCCGGGTGTCACACCGTGACGCTGGATCAGCGCGTTGGCAAAGGCCACGGAGCGGCCGACCAGTTCACCGAACGTCCAGCGCTGATCCTCGAAGATCACGCCCTCCTTCTCGGCGTGCTCCATCGCCTTCATCAGCAGGAAGCGCAGATCGCCCGGTGCATTCACATAGGCCGGCTGGCGAACGCCGAGAATTTCGGCCTCGCCAACATTGAGGACTTCCTCGGCCTCGGTGATCTGGCGGGCAATCGCTTCCAGCTGCGCGCGGGCGGGCGCTTGCTTGCGCTGAGCCATGATCAGCCCTCCAGGGTTTCGTTGATGTAGCGCTTGAGTTCCTTGCGCGCGATGACCATGCGGTGCACCGCGTCCGGACCGTCAGCGAAGCGCAGCGTGCGCAGACCGGTGAACATCATGGCCAGCGGCGTGTCCTGGGAAATGCCCGTACCACCATGCATCTGCATGGCCTCATCCACGGTTTCCAGAGCGACACGCGGTGCGATCACCTTGATCTGGGAAATCCACGGCGCGGCCGCGCGCGGATCGCCCTGGTCCATCATCCAGGCCGCCTTGAGGCACAGGAGGCGAGCCTGTTCGATCGCCATGCGGCGTTCGGCGATGATGTCGCGATTGGCGCCCAGCTTGGCCAGCGGCTGGCCGAAGGCCGTGCGAGAGACCGAGCGGCGGCACAGGAGCTCCAGCGCCCGCTCGGCCTGACCGATGGCCCGCATGCAGTGGTGGATACGGCCCGGCCCGAGGCGGCCCTGGGAAATCTCGAACCCGCGGCCGCGGCCGAGGATCAGCGCATCCTTGGGCACGCGCACATTGGTGAACTTGATATGCATATGGCCATGCGGCGCATCGTCATGGCCGAACACGGTCATCGGACGCAGAATCTCGATGCCCGGCAGGCCGGCCTCGACGAGGAACTGCGAATGGCGGCCGTGACGGGGGGCGTCGTCGCCCTCGGTCTTGGTCATCAGCACATAGACCGAACAGCGCGGATCGCCGGCACCGGAGGCCCAGTATTTCTCGCCATTGAGCACCCACTCATCGCCATCCAGCTCGGCCTTGAAGGCGATATTGGTGGCGTCCGAGGAGGCGACGTCCGGCTCGGTCATCAGATAGGCCGAGCGGATCTTGCCCTCGAGCAACGGCTCCAGCCATTTCTTCTTCTGCTCGGCATTCCCGTAGCGCTCGATGACTTCCATATTGCCGGTGTCCGGCGCGGAGCAGTTGAAGGTTTCCGCGGCCAGGTGGGACCAGCCCATTTCCTCGGCGAGGTAGGCATACTCGACCGTGCTGAGGCCGTAGCCGCGATCGGAACCGGTCAGCCAGAAATTCCACAGGCCGCGCTCGCGCGCCTTCGCCTTGAGGCTTTCCAGGATCTCGGTCTGGCGGTCGGTAAAGGCGAAACGGTCGCCCGCCTTGCCGATCTCCGCGTGATACTCCGCTTCAAGCGGCATCACCTCGTCGCGAATCATCGCGCGAACCTGTTCCACCAGCGGACGTACCCGCTCCGTCATACCCAGATCCATCATTACTCCCCTTTATCGTCCTGGCTGTTGTCGTTTCTCGTTGAATTGTCAGACCGGCCGGCCGCGCTCGGCAACCATCATCCGGCGGAATTTCCGCATCCCGCCCAGCCAGCGGTCACGCTGGGTTGCGCGGGCAGCCTCATAACCGGCGACGCTGGCGTGCGGCAGGGCAAGGAAACGCTTCTCCTCGATCGCAGCAATCGCTTCGGCCGCCACGTCGGAGGGTTCCACCACACCGTCGGCGCCTGCGATACCGCCATCCGAGGAATTCTCGCCCAGCATGGCCGTGCGGACCGCCTGAGGGCAGACACAGACCACCTGCAGCCCGTCATCGCCGTGCGTGATCGCCAGGCTTTCTGCGAAAGAGACCGCTGCGTGTTTGCTGGCCGTGTAGGAGGAGGCCCCGATCTGGGCGAGCAGGCCGGCGGCCGAGGCGACCAGGATGAACACCCCGCCGCCGCGCGGTTTCATGCGCGGCCAGACCTGGCGCGCACCGCGCACGGCGCCCATCACATTGACCTCGAAACTGTCCAGCCAGTCCTTGTCCGACGCGCCTGCCGCATCCCAGCTGGGGGCATCGGCGCGCAGGATACCGGCATTGGAGACATAGATATCGACCGGGCCGAGCTCGGCTTCGGTGCGATCGAGAAAGGCCGCGATATCGGCTTCCCTGGTCACATCCACCGTCGCGCCGATCCCGCCGAAGGCCTGGGCCGCCTCTTCAGCGCCCTGAAGGTCGGCCAGGGCGATCTTTGCGCCGCGGGCATGAAAGGCTTGCGCCATGGCGAGGCCGATGCCGCGCGCACCACCGGTGATCGCGACAACCTTGTTCGTGTAGTCCATCTTGTCCTCCCGGTGGACCGGCCTCAATACTTCCGCATGCGGGCGAACTTGTCAGCGTGGTAATTGGCGTCGCCGTAGAGCGCCTCGGCCACGCGGACCCGCTTCATGTAGAAGCCGATGTCGAATTCATCGGTCATGCCCATGCCGCCATGCATCTGCACGCCTTCGCGCGCCGCCAGCTGGGCGACCTGGCCCAGCTTGGCCTTGGCCGCGCTGACCATCATCGCCGCATGATCCGGCGCCGCATCGAGCGTCTGCAAGGCTTTCAGCACGATCGACTTGCCCAGCTCGACCTCGGAATAGAGGTGCGCCGCGCGGTGCTGCAGAGCCTGGAAGGTGCCGATGATCTGGCCGAACTGCTTGCGCTCCTTCAGATAACCGACCGTGCTGTCGAGGCATTGCTGGGCAGAACCCGACATCTCGGCCGACAGGCCGGCACGGCCTGCGTCCAGAACCGCTTCCAGCGCACCCAGACCATTGTCGACCTCGCCCAGAACGGCGTCGGCCGTCACATCGACATTGTCGAGCACGATGTCAGCCGCATGCCGGCTGTCGACCGTATCCTTGCGTTCGACCGTCACACCGGCCGCATCCCGCGGCACGAGGAAGAGCGTGATGCCCTCGGCCTCGTTTTCGCTGCCGGCAGTCCGGGCCGACACGATCAGCATGTCGGCGACATGACCTTCGGCGACGAAGGTCTTGCGGCCGTTCAGCTTGAAGCCATTGCCGGAGCGTTCGGCAGAGACCGCCACGCGGGACGGGTTGTGCTTGCGGCCCTCGTCGGCGGCGAGTGCGGTGATCGCCTCGCCGGCCGCAATCCGCGGCAGCCATTCCGACTTCTGACCATCGGACCCGAAACGCGACAGCGCGGTCGCGCCCATGATGGCGGTCGAGATATAGGGCGACGCCGTCAGCGTGCGGCCCATTTCCTCGGCGATCACACCGGCGGCGACATGCCCCATTTCCACGCCGCCATGGGCTTCGGGCACGAGAACGCCCGTCCAGCCCATTTCCGCCATGTCGGCCCACGTCTTGCGGTCAAATCCGTCTTCCGAGCCGCTGTCGCGCAGTTTGCGCAGCTGGCTTACCGGCGCACTCGCCTTGAGATAACCCCGGGCGGCATCCTTCAGCATGCCGGCTTCTTCATTCAGCACCATGGCCATGATGTTTTACTCCTTGGGTGCCCGGCTCAAGCAGACGGCAGTTCGAGAATGCGCTTGGCGATAATGTTGAGCTGCACTTCCGACGTGCCGCCCTCGATGGAATTGCCCTTGGAGCGCAGCCACATACGGGCCACATCCTCATCGGCATCCCACTCCAGGCCGGACGAACCGGCGCTGTCCATCATCAGCTCCATGCGGCGCTTGTTCAGCTCGGTGCCGTAGTATTTCAGCATCGAGGAATTGGCCCCGGTGCCCTGCCCCGCCTTGGCCTCGTCGGCCACGCGTTCCATGGTCGACATGAAGGCGAGCCCGTCGATCTCGGCCCGGACAACATCGGCCCGCAGGATCGGATCGGCCAGCATGCCATGCTCGTTCAGCCCGACCTGCTGCACCGCGACATCGCCCATCGGGCGCATCGCGCCGGAGCCCATGCCGCCGATCATCTCGCGCTCATGGGTCAGGAGGTATTTGGCGACCGTCCAGCCCTTGTTCAGCTCGCCGACCAGATTGTGCTTCTCGGCCCGCGCATCGTCGAAGAAGGTCTCGCAGAAGGGCGACTTGCCGGAAATCAGCTTGATCGGCTTGGTCGTCACGCCCGGCTGGTCCATGTCGACGAGAATGAAGGAAATGCCCTCATGCTTGGGCGCCTGGAAATCGGTCCTCACCAGCACGAAGATCCAGTCGGCCTTGTCGGCATAGGAGGTCCAGATCTTCTGGCCATTGACCAGATAATGGTCGCCCTTGTCCTCGCACTTTGTCATCAGCGCTGCGAGGTCGGAGCCCGCATTCGGCTCGGAATAGCCCTGCGCCCAGCGGATCTCGCCGCGGGCGATCTTCGGCAGGTGTTCCAGCTTCTGCTCGTGCGTGCCGTATTTCAGAAGCGCCGGCCCGAGCATCCAGATCCCGAAGGACTGGACCGGTGCCCGGGCGCCGATCTTGCGCATTTCCTCGCGCAGCACCTTGGCATGTGCCTTGTCGAGACCGCCCCCGCCATATTCCACAGGCCATTCCGGCACCGTCCAGCCTTTTCCGGCCATCCGGTCGAGCCACAGTTTTTGCGGTTCGGTGAAGTTGAACGTCCTGCCGCCCCAGACGACATCTTCCTCGTCCTGGATGGGCTGGCGCATTTCCTCGGGACAATTGGCTTCGAGCCAATCCCTCACATCGGCACGGAAGGCGTCTAGATCGGCCATGCTCTCCCCTTTATCGATCGTTTTCGAGCATTCGGTATGATGCACTTGCGAAGACGTTAGCGCCGCTGCAGCAAGGAGTCCATGGGTGTGTGCGGCGATTTCAGGGGAAAATTGGTCGCAGGCCAGCTCCGGTGCGCGTGCGAAACCGGATGTGAAAAAGCCCCGGCCGTGCGGCCGGGGCTTCCGTTCAGCGATAAGGTACCGCCTCAGGCAAACTGCGGTGCAATCTGCAGATTCTTGGCAAGACCGAGCCGGTGCATGATCAGCAGCATGGTGCCGTTATAGTCGACAATCCGGTTCCAGATGCCCTTGCGCGGCAGGTGCAGCGCGGATTGCGGGAATTCATGGTGATGATCGTGCAGCGCCTCGCCGCCGGTCAGCAGCGCCAGCAGATAGTCGACCCATTTCGGCGTCTTCATGTGGCCATAGACGTTCACGCCCAGCGTCGTGGCGTGGAACTGGATTGCGCGGCCGATCACGGCGCTGGCGTGCAGCAGGGCGGTAAGAATCAGCGAACCGCCGCTCAGCGCCACGACGAGATAGATGACCGCCGGAATGATCAGGTGCATCACCAGCGACAGGGTGATGTGGAAACGGTCGGCAAAGCGCACGACGGCGTTTTCCTTGAGCCACAGCGGCATCGGGCGGGCGAGATCCTTCTCGTCGCGCCACAGGATCCAGCCGACCCAGGCCCAGGCCTTGCTTTCGAGCGGATTGTGCGGATCGCCCGGCTTGTCGGCAAAACGGTGATGCTGGGAGTGATAGTTCACCCAGTCCTTCAGGGAGCCCTGCATCGCCAGGATGCAGTTGAACATGATGATCACCTGGGCCGGCCATTTGATCTCGCCGGCGCGGTGCTGCCAGATCCGGTGCAGCGGGCCGATGCCCTGGTTGCACACGAAGATCGACAGCCCGATGACGGCGATGCAGAGCGGCGCATACCACCAGTGCAGGGTCAGCCCGTTCAGCGCCAGGCCGAGCACGACCATGGTGATCATCATCGCCACGCCGAGCGCGGGATAGATGAAGGCGGAAAAGGCGCTGGCCCAGTTCAGGGTACGCCAGGATTTCAGGATGGCCTCGGAACGCGAAAGGATCCGCTGGTCAAGATTCATGGGGTCTACTCATCGATAAGTGGGGCCCCCGAAGGGACTCGTCGCGAGGAATGTCTGCATTGCAGCGCGCCGGGTCAATCTCGGAATGGCCGCAGTGCGGTTTTCAATTATTGCTCCGTGGCCGGCAGAAGGACGTGAAAGGCGGCGCCCTCACCCGGCCGCCCCTCGGCCCAGATGCGTCCGCCATGACGCTCGGCGATACGCTGGCAAAGGGCCAGACCGACCCCGGTGCCGGGATAATCGCCACGCGAATGCAACCGGGTGAACACCTCGAAAATACGCGCCGCGTGCTCGGGCGGGAACCCGATTCCATTATCGCGAACACTCAGGACGGCATTCCCCGCTTCGTCATTCACCAGCGACAATTCGATCCGCTGTGGCCGTTTCGGGTCACGGTATTTCACCGCATTGCCGATGAGATTGGCAAGCAACTGGCGTATCAGCACCGGATCGGCGACGACACGGCCCGGCAAGTCCCAGCAGATTGGGCCGCCGGTTTCGGCCAGCGCGAGCTCGAAATCGCTTGCGACCTCCAGAACGAGCTTTTCCATGTCCAGCGTCTGCATGGACATCGCGACATGCGAGGAGCGCGAATAGCTCAGCAGATCCTGGATCAGCTTCTGCATCCGCCCTGCCCCGTCGATCATCGTGTCGAGCAGTTTGTGGCCGCGGGCATCGAGCCGGCCGGAATAGTCGCGATGCAGAAGATCGCCGAAAGCGCGGACCTTGCGCAGGGGTTCCTGGAGGTCGTGCGAGGCGACATAGGCAAAGCGCTCCAGCTCGGCATTCGAGGCTTTCAGGGCCTCGGCATGCGCAGCCGCCATCTCCTCGGCGGCGCGGCGATCCGTGATGTCATGGGCCGAGCCCGCCAACCGGACCGGCCGCCCGTCCCGCCCCCGCAGCGAATCGCCATGCGCATGCACCCAGACGCTGCGACCGTCCGGCCGATTCATGCGGTGTTCGACATCAAACGGCACGGGCTCCGAGAAATGCCGCATGATCGCGGCCTGCACGGCTGCCTCGTCGTCCGGGTGAACATAGGAGAGGAAATTGTCCAGAGAGATGCTTGTCATGGCGACGTCCAGCCCCATGATCTCGAGAAAACGCGGCGACAGGGTTATCTCGCCACGCCGCACATCGAGATACCAGAAACCGGCGTTCGAGCCCCGCATGGCCAGATCATACCGCTCGTCGGCTCGCCGCAACGCGACATGCTGGCCGATCAGGGCCACGGCCGTCTCGAACACGCCCAGCTCGACGGCACTGCAACCGCCGGCGCGCGTTTCGGGAGAGACCAGGCAGACCGTTCCGTGCACCCGGCCGCCCGCCAGCAGGCGCGCGCCGATATAGGTTGCGAGCCCGTCGACCGGCAGGCGCGCCAGCACCGCTTCATCATCCGGCCGCGTCAGCACGACGGGCCGGTCGCTTTGCATGGATTGTTCGCACGGAGCGCCGGCAATCGGCACGACAGCGCCCGGAGCGATCTCGCCAGTCTCGCCCGCGACCGTCTCGACCGTCGCAATCCCGTTGAAAATTTCACTGACAAAACCGGCCTGGACACCGAAATAGTCGACAGTGCGCGCCAGGAGGCGGCGCACCGCCAGATCGTGATCCCGGCCAGCATCCGCACTGTCTTTTACCAGTGCCAGAACCAGCGCCTGCGCACGCGCAAGCGCATCGGCCGGCACGCCCGCCTTGAACTCAGCCATAACACTATCCCGGCAGATCCTGGACCCGCCGTACATCCTTGCCCATCAACACGATAGCAAACACAGGAGCGGTGTTGAGTGATGCTTTATTAGACCGCGTGTGGCCAACAGTCGCGTCCGCATACCGGATGCCGGATCACTCCAGAAATAACGCGTCTTCGTCCGATTTATCGTTTCTCGGGATAGACCCGGCATCATTCTTACGTTTTTGTAAGGATACTCTTTGTTCGATTCCTGTGGGGGACGATATGAAAGGCGGATTGCTGCTTCTTGCCGGAACTGTCGGGGCCGCTGCGATGGCAATGAGCTTTCCGCAATCCGTGCGCGACGACGTCGCGGCGCGTACAGCAGTGCCGGATCACATCTACCTCGAAGCCGAGCGGCAACTCGCCTTGTTCGTCAAATGGGCTCGCAGCGAGGATGACCGCCCGGCCCAGAGCGATCACCCCGATCAGGATGTCTGGCTGAATCAGGACGCTACGGGACGGGACGTCAGCTAGTTGGCGTCAGTCGCCGCCGCGTCCTGCGCTTCCGCTTCCCGGATGCGCGTTTCCAGCATTGACCGGTAGCCTGCGTCTTCCGGCGCCTCGTCCAGCATTGTCTGCCATGCCTGGATGGCTTCGTCCCGCGCGCCATCCTGATAAAGCGCCTCGGCCAGGAAAAAGCGGGCACGGACATCCTGCGGATCGATGTCGAGCGCCCGCGAAAACGCCTCGCGTGCCCGCGGCGACATCTCGCCGCCTTCGGCAAACAGATAGGCCTGGCCCAGGGATGCGAACAGATAGGCACTGTCGGGAGCCCCGTTGATCGCGTTCTCGAACGCAATCGCGGCCTCGTCGAACCGTCCGAGCGTGAGATAGGCCTGGCCCAGCACCGCCCAGCCGCGCGGATCGTCCGGATTGGCCATCAGATCGGCGGCGAGTGCATCCACCTCATCCAGCACGGCCTGCATCTCGTCCGGTACCTCCGCCATGGGCGCAGGCGCAGCGCGACCAGCGAGCTGTGGCGACCCGATCTGCATGTAGATCAGCACGGCCCCCATGACAGTGACCATGCTGGCCATGATGATTGCCAGGCGCAGCCGCGGACTGGGCTGCGCCTTCACCTCGCCTGAACGCTCCAGCGCGGCCTGTTCACGGCGGCGGATGTCGAGCTCCGCAGCGCGGGCTTCGCCGGGCTCGACCAGGCCGAGATCCACATCGCGGCGCAATTCCTCGCGCTGGCCGGAAAACACGCTCAGCCCGGACGCGGCATCCGCGGTCTCGCGCCGCATGACCGGCAGGATCAGGCCCAGCGCCACCAGCGTGGCGATCACGGCAATGAGCAACCAGATCATGACAGGCCCTCCTCGTCCGAGAGGGCGCGGGCGCGGGCATCATCGCCCTCGCCCGTATCGTCACCGGCCATGAACGTCCGGCGCTGTCCGCGCACGAAGACGAGGATGGCAATCCCGCCCCCGGCAAGCACCACGAGCGGGAACAGCCAGAGCGCGATGGTATTGCCCTGAACCGGCGGCAGCATCAGCACATAATCGCCATAGCGATCCTGCAGATAGGCCTTCACCTCGGCGTCGCTGTCACCCGCCAGCAGACGCTCGCGCACCACGGCGCGCAGATCGGCAGCCAGCGGCGCGTTGGAATCGTCGATGCTCTGGCTCTGGCAGACCACGCAGCGCAGCTGGTCGTAGAGCGCCCGCGCACGGGCTTCCAGCCGGGCGTCTTCCATACGCTCTTCCGGCCCCGGAGAAGCGAGGGCAGCGCCGGCCAGCATCAGTCCGGCAAGCATGGCGGCAAGCATCTGCCTCATGGCATGTCCTCCGCCTGCAGATGCTCGACGAGCGGCAGCAGCGTGCCCTCCCAGACGTCTTCCGTGATCACCCCGACATGGCGGTAGCGCACGCGCCCGGCCCGGTCGATGATGAAGGTTTCCGGCGCGCCCGTGATCCCCAGATCGATCGCCACGCGGCCCTCGGCATCATTGCCGATGCGGACATAGGGATTGCCGTTGCGCTCGAGCCAGCGCGTTCCGGCGCCCGGCGGGTCCTTCCAGTCGATGCCATAGACCGGCACCACGCCCGAGCGGCTGATCTGCATCAGCATCGGGTGCTCGATCGCACAGGGCGGGCACCAGGAGCCGAATACGTTCAGCAGGCTCACCTCGCCGGCCAGATCCGCACTCGCCAGCCCGGTCTCGTGCCCCTGGATCGGCGGCAGGTCGAAGGCCGGCAGTTCGCGATCGATCAGCTGGGACGGGATCTCGCCCGGATTTTCGCGCAGCCCGAGGGCGAAGTATGCCGCCATCACGGCGAACAGGGCGAGCGGCAGGAAAAGGAAAAGCCGGTTCATGCCGAAGCCTCCCGCACAGTCCCGGCCGAGTCGACCGCCTTGCGCGCTGTCAGGGCGCGCCGGCCGCGGTCGGCAATCGACAGCACACCGCCCAGGGTCAGGATCGCCGATCCGATCCACAGCCACATCGCGAAGGGGTAGATATAGACGTGAACAGGCCAGCCGCGCTCACGCGAGGGCTCGCCGAAGGAGATATAGAGATCGCCGGTGCCGCGCGTGCGGATGGCGCTCTCTGTCGTCGACATCTGGCGCACCGGATAGAAGCGGCGCTCGGCCACCAGCTCGCCCAGATCGCGCTGCCCGCGGGAGATGGCAAAACGCCCCTCCTCGGCCACATAATTCGCACCGTCAAAGCGGCGGACATCGTCGAGCTCGACCGTATAGCCGGCGATCTGCAGGCTCTGGCCCGGCATCAGGAAGGCGCTCGTCTCCTGCTTCCAGGCGCTGACGCCGGTGATGGCGAAGACGGTGATGGCGAGACCGAAATGCGCCACCGCCATGCCCCAGATGCCCAGCGGCAGGTTGATCGCCCGGGACAGCGAGGCTTTCAGCGGAATGTCACCGAGTTTGAGCCGCTGGGCGATATCGGTCAGCACACCGATCCCCACCCACACGGCCAGCGCCGTGCCCAGCGCACCGGCGATCCGGGTGCGGTCGGCGATCCACAGTGCCAGCACGCCCGCCGCCAGGGCTGCCACCAGGGCCGGCATCAGCTTGCGCAGCACCGGCTTCAGCTTGCCGCGCTTCCAGGCCAGCATGCCCGACACCGGAACCAGGATGAACAGCACGCCCATCATCGGGTTGAAGGTGGCGTTGAAGAAGGGCGCGCCGACGGTGATCGTCTCGTCCGACACGGTCGTGATGAAGAGCGGATAGAAAGTGCCGAAGAAGACCAGCGCGCAGGCCGCACCGATGAAGAGGTTATTGATCAGCAGCGTGCTTTCGCGGCTGACTTCGGAGAACACGCCGGTCGGCTTGAGGTGCGAGGCCCGCAGCCCGTAGAGCGCCAGCGAACCGCCGATCACCGCGATCAGTATGCCCAGGATGAAGACGCCGCGCTCCGGATCGACCGCGAAGGCATGGACCGAGGTCAGCACGCCGGAGCGCACCAGGAAGGTCCCCGCCAGCGACAGGGAAAACGTCATCAGCGCCAGCAGGATCGTCCAGGCTTTCAGCGTGTCGCGCTTTTCCATCACACGCAGCGAGTGAATGAAGGCCGTGCCGGCCAGCCAGGGCATCAGGGAGGCGTTCTCGACCGGGTCCCAGGCCCACCAGCCGCCCCAGCCCAGCTCGTAATAGGCCCAGGCCGCACCCAGAGCGATACCCACCGTCAGGAAACTCCAGGCCGCCAGCGCCCAGGGCCGCACGATCCGCGCCCAGCGCGCATCGACACGCCCTTCGATCAGCGCTGCCACGGCGAAGGAGAAGGTGATGGAGAAGCCGACATAGCCCGCATAGAGCATGGGCGGGTGCGAGGCGAGACCGGGGTCCTGCAGCAGCGGATTGAGGTCCTGCCCGTTCAACGGCGACGGCCAGAGCCGCGCGAACGGGTTGGAGGTGAACAGCAAAAAGGCCGTGAACGCCGCCGTCACCAGCGACTGGACGGCGAAGGTCAGCGAGACCAGCCGCGCCTCGACCGGTTTTGCGGACAGCGCCAGAGCCGCCGTGTAGGCCGTCAGGATCAGGCCCCAGAGCAGCATAGAGCCCTCGTGATTCCCCCACACGCCGGTCAGCTTGTAGAGGAAGGGTTTGTCGGTGTGCGAGTTCTCGGCGACCACCAGGGCGGAAAAGTCCGACACGGCAAACAGCACGGTCAGACAGGCAAAAGCCGTCAGCATCAGCACGAATTGCGCGATCGATCCGGCGCGCGCGAAACCGTGAATGGCCGGGTCTGCGGTGCGCAGCCCGATGAAGGTCAGGACGGATTGGGCCAGCGCCACCGCAAAGGCCAGGATCAGGGCGAACTGCCCGAGTTCAGCAATCATGCCGGGGAGGTGTTACAGACCGCGCCAA
Organism: Maricaulis sp.; assembly: GCA_002707795.1. GTDB lineage: Bacteria > Pseudomonadota > Alphaproteobacteria > Caulobacterales > Maricaulaceae > Maricaulis > Maricaulis virginensis. The sequence goes on along the minus strand of PANX01000034.1, from coordinate 9,086 downwards.
AGGTCAAGGTTCACGGTGTCGCAGGTCAGAGCCGGCCCGCCGCACTGAGCGCCGCGTGCAGCGTCGCGAATGGCAGCAGGAGCGATCGGGGACAATCCGGCCGCGCAACCGCACCATAGGCCGCGTACCAATGTGCGACGCGCTCGGATTTGGCATCTATCAGGAGAGCGACGCCGCCGGTCTGGCTTGCGGCCTGCAGGCAGCGGCGGCCGGCTGCCAGCAATAGCTGTCCCCCCAGTCCCTGCCCCTGGACCGACCGGTCAACCGCCAGACGAGCAAGGCGGAAAACCGGCACGTCGTGTCGTGCCAGCCCCCGCTTCACGCTATCAGGAACGGCCTCGAAGGCCAGCGATGCCGGGCTGACGCTGTAAAAGCCCAGAACGGCCCCCGACGCCTCGTCAGAAATGGCCAGAAACGTCTTGGAGGCTCCACGCTCGTGCGCTTGCCGCGCATACCGCGCCAGGAAGGTGTCCAGCTCTGGTTCGCCGCACTGGAAGCCTGCGCGCGCATGACGCTTCGCGATCGCCTCCTCACGCCATGACGGCAGAGCCATCACGACTTGTCGGGCATGGCGAAAGCGGCGGCCATCAAGCGTTTATTCGGCTCCGGCGGGTTTTCGAGAAGGTCAAGAACCGCCTGACTGTCGCGCGCTGACAGGCGTTCAGTCTCGGCCGCCTCGATCGCGGCCCTCGCCTCGCGCATGGCGGTCGTCAGCACGAAAGCGGTCAGATCCGTGTTCTGAAGCGCGGCGGCACGCATCAGCAAGGCCTTGTCCTCCCTGTCGACACGGAAAGACATCCGGCTGTTCTCGGCGACATTCAAACGGGGCATGCCTCATCTCCAATGTACGCCTTGAATTACCACATCACACCGGATCTGCCGATTGTGCACTTTCAAAACACACAGAACCCTAGCGCCGCGATCCCCACCACAACACCGCCAGCGCCGGCAGCCAGGGCAGGATGCGCTCCGCCGGGTCGCCGGGGGCCCTCGCCCAATCGCCCAGCACTGCCATGACACCTGACAGGCTGTCTGCGCCGATGGCACCCAGCGCGTTGAAAAATACCGTCAGGCCGAAGCCGAGGCACATCGCCGTTCCGATGGCCCAGGCTTTCGGCTCCAGGCCCAGAACCCGCACCACGATGATCGGGCCGAAGGCGGCGCCCAGGGCCGACCAGGCGAAGAGCACACGGGCAAAGATCGTCGCGGGCAGGCTCAGCGTCATCCATACGGCCACCGCCGCGATCACGGCCATGACGATGCGCGAGACCAGCACTTCCTTGCCGGCAAAGCGCCGCGAGAGGCGCATGTCGTGCGAGACGGCTGCGGAGGCCGAGAGCAGGATCGAGTCGACCGTCGACATCACCGCCGACAGGACGGCTGCTATGACGAGGCCAGCCAGGACCGGCGGCAGGAGCTGGTCTGCCAGCGTGTAGAAGAGCGCCTCACCATCGGCTGCCCCGCCGACAATGGCCCGTCCGGCCAGTCCCAGTATCGTCATGCCGGTGAACACGGCGATCGCCCAGACGATGGCAATGGTGAAGCCGCGCATGCGCGCGCCCTCGTCCTTCACGGCCATCAGGCGCGAGATCAGTTGCGGCTGGCCCATCGCATTGACGCCCACGCCCCACACGCCAAGGACAAATCCGATCAACACGAAACCGGCCTGGCCGCCGGTGATGTCGAGATAGCCTTCCGGTGCTGTTGCCGAGAGCGCATCGGCAATGCCGCCGAAACCGCCCGCGGCGATCAGCGCCGTCACGGGCAGCGCCACGGCGACCGCGGCCATCAGCGCACCCTGCAGCATGTCGGTGACACTGACCGCCCAGAAACCGCCGAGCAGCGAGTAGAGCAGGACGATGGCCGCGCCGATCAGGACGGATTCGGTGATACCCAGGCCGAACTGGGTCTCGAACGCCGCCGCTGCAGCGCCGAACTGGGCCGCGATGTAGAAGATGAAGCAGAACAGGATGAAGACCGATGCCAGTATACCGATCAGCGCGCGCGAACGATCCGCCAGCCCGGCGGTCAGGAAATCCGTCGGCGTGACATGGCCGCGCTCGGCGGTTTCCGCCCGCAGGCGGCGGCCGAAGAACAGCCAGACGGCGACATAACCGCCCCAGATGCCCGGCACCATCCACAGCGCGGAGAGCCCGTTGGCATAGACGAAGCCGGAAAAGCCCAGCAGCACCCAGGCCGAGGATGTCGAGGCGGCATAGGACAGGCCCGCCACCCAGGCGCCCAGCCCCTGGCTCGCCAGGAAGAAATCCCCCTCGGTGCGATTGCGCCGCGAGGCCCAGACCCCGACGCCGACAAGGACCAGCTTGTAGGCGACCAGCGTCGCCAGAACGATGAGATTATCCCCGTTCATCCTGCCCTCCCCGGCAAGATGTGCGGCGCTCGCGCAAAACGCAGCCCGCACATTTCAACTCCCCCGTGAGCCGGTTTAAGCTGGTTTGCAAGCCAGTACAAAGCCGCCGGCCGGCGGCGTTCCTTATCGACTGCAACGGGCCCGATGGAAACCGAACCGCTCCTGATCCGGCATGATGGCGATATCGCCGAACTCGTGCTCAACCGCCCGGGCAAGCGCAACGCCTTCACCGAAGCCATGTGGGCGGGCCTGCCGGACCTGCTCGATACGCTGGCCGAACGCTGCCGCGTGCTGATCGTGCGCGGCCAGGGCGACCATTTTGCCTCCGGCGCCGATATTTCCGAGTTCGAGGAGATCTACGCCACCCGCGAGCGTGGCGAGGCCTATTCGGCCAGTATCGCGCGCGCCCTCGATGCGCTGGCCGATTTTCCCCATCCCACCATCGCGATGATCCGCGGCTCCTGTATCGGCGGCGGCTGCGGCCTGGCGCTGGCCTGCGATCTGCGCTTTGCCGACGACACGGCGCGCATCGCCATCACGCCCGCCAAGATGGGCCTGCTCTACCCGTTCAACGACACCAAGCGGCTCGTCGATGCGGTCGGCGGATCGATGGCGAAGGACATGCTGTTTTCCGCGCGCCAGCTCGATGCGGCCGAAGCGCTGGGCGCCGGCCTTCTGGACCGCCGCTTCGAACCGGCACGCCTGGAGCCGGAAACGCGCGCCTACTGCACGCGTCTTCTGGACATGTCGCCCCTGTCCGCCACATACACCAAGAAGATGATTTCACGCGTCCTGGAGGGCCAGGACCACGACACGGACGAAACCCGCGCCTGGTTCGCCAACGCCTTTACCAGTGCGGATTTCAAGGAGGGCTATCGCGCCTTCCTCGACAAGCGCAAACCGGACTTCTCGCAAGGAGGAGCCGACATCCACAAGGGGACGGACGAGCCATGAACGACAGACCCGCCATCAAAGCCAAGGATGCACCCGATCTGGCCGGTTTCGACTGGCAGGATCCGTTCCGCCTCGACGATCAGCTGACCGAGGAAGAACGCCTGGTCCGCGACACGGCACATGCCTACGCCCAGGAAAAGCTGCAGCCGCGCGTGATCGAGGCTTTCCGCGAGGAAAAGACCGACCCGGCCATCTTCCGCGAAATGGGCGAACAGGGTCTTCTGGGCTGCACCCTGCCGGAAGAATATGGCGGCGCCGGTCTGGGCTATGTCGCCTACGGCCTGGTGGCGCGCGAGGTCGAGCGGGTCGATTCGGGCTATCGCTCGATGATGTCGGTCCAGTCCTCGCTGGTGATGTATCCGATCTATGCCTATGGCTCGGAAGAGCAGCGTCAGAAATACCTGCCCAAGCTGGCTTCGGGCGAATGGATCGGCTGTTTCGGCCTGACCGAGCCGGATGCCGGTTCCGACCCGGCCGGCATGAAGACGCGGGCGGAAAAGATCGAGGGCGGCTACCGGCTGACCGGGTCGAAGACCTGGATTTCCAACTCGCCCATCGCCGACGTCTTCGTGGTCTGGGCCAAGTCGGAGGCGCATGGCGGCAAGATCCGCGGCTTCGTGCTGGACAAGGGGCTTAAAGGCCTCTCCGCCCCCAAGATCGGCGGCAAGATCTCCCTGCGCGCCTCGATCACCGGCGAGATTGTCATGGACGGCGTGGAAGTCGGTGAAGATGCGCTGCTGCCGCATGTCTCCGGCCTGAAAGGCCCGTTCGGCTGTCTCAACCGCGCCCGCTACGGCATTTCCTGGGGCGCCATGGGCGCGGCGGAATTCTGCTGGCACGCGGCGCGGCAATACGGGCTGGACCGCAAGCAGTTCAACCGCCCCCTCGCCCAGACGCAACTCTACCAGAAAAAGCTCGCCGACATGATGACCGAGATCTCGCTCGGCCTGCAGGCCAGCCTGCGCGTCGGCCGGCTGATGGACGAAGCCGCGGCTGCGCCGGAGATGATCTCCATCGTCAAACGCAATAATTGCGGCAAGGCGCTGGATATCGCCCGCATGTCCCGCGACATGCATGGCGGCAACGGGATTTCCGAGGAATACCAGGTGATCCGCCACATGGTGAACCTGGAAACGGTCAACACCTATGAAGGCGCCCACGACGTGCACGCCCTCATCCTGGGCCGCGCACAGACCGGGCTGCAGGCGTTTTTCTAAGTTCCCCGCCGGAGCCCGTATCTCCAAAAAAAGGGCGCGCCACCGGACGCGCCCTTTCTTCGTGCCGGCGCTGCGCGATCAATAATCGTCGCAATCGCCCGGCATGATTTCCCAGACGCCGCCGACCTCGCAGATCACGGCGATACATTCCCCGGTGAAGGGCGAATACTGGTACCAGCAATTGTCCGGCAGCAGGGAATCCCGGCCGGCCTCCGTCAGGATGGCGTCGATATCCCGGGCCGAAAGACGGTGCTGCACCGTCGTGATCTTTACCGGCTCGCCGGCGAACACGGCCGGTTCGGGGCCGGAAATGCCTCGCGACTCCGGTGCTTCAGCCTCGTCGGCGAACGCCGCGGCACCCAATCCTGCCGCCGCGATCATGGATGCCAGAATGCCAAGACGCGTCTTCAACATGATATCCCTCCTAACGATTACGAAGGTGGAAAGCTTCGCGCGTCAGGGGAATGCGAGTCAATCCAGAATTGATTGATTACCCGAAGCACTCTCAAGGTGCCGCGCTTTCGAGATGCACCGGGATGCACACCAGCCGCACCTCGCACTTGATGCCCCGCTCCGCGCCCTTTAAACCGGCACGTGGAGAGGTGGCCGAGTGGTCGAAGGCGCTCCCCTGCTAAGGGAGTATACGTCAAAAGCGTATCGTGGGTTCGAATCCCATCCTCTCCGCCACTTCCTTCTGAAATGGTTGAGACTTTCACCGTCTAGCGCATTGCTGTCTGCCGCACGGACGTGACGCGAAACGACGCTCTATCACCCTTCAAACCGGAACATTCCCGGATTTTCCGGCTCCTGACGGGGGAGTCCGCGGGGGAGCGTGTTCCAGCTCTGTTCAAAGAATCGCCACCGAACGCCGTTCGGCGCCGTGACGGCGGTCATGGCGCCAGCCCTGCAGTCAGGCGATGCTGGCAAGCATGAACGGATACGACCGGCATTCTGACGATTATAACGGCGGGCGCTTTCCGGGCCCCTGGACGGTCGCGGCGATTGTCGCTGTCCTGGTTCTCATCGCTGTCGGCCCGGCCGTGTTCAGCGCCTGGGCTGGTTGACCGGCGTCCGGGCGGTGATACCGTCCGGCGCATGCAGACGTTCGCCGAAACTTCAGATGCCATCCGCGCCGAGACACCCGCCCTGCCCGATCGCGACGCGTTCGAACATGGTTTCACCTATCTTGATTTCGGCGATGCCGCGCTGAACCGGCCTTTGCGCGTAGACGCGCTGTCGGCCGGGCCGTTCCAGGTGCACCACCTGGTCAACCGGGACGGCCAGCATCTGAAGGGCACGGGGTTCGGGATCACGCTCGACCCGGGCGGGTATCTCTGCCACTTTGGCCGGATCTACTTCCGCGACCTGGACAACGCGCTGGCCATGACGGTTCGGCTGCTCGAGCTGCCGGTGAACTGGTACGAGCCCGCTATCCCCGATGATATCGCTCTGGCCATCCGGGACTTATGGCAGGCGGCTCTGGATGCTGGCCAGCTGGCCGACGGGTCAGACGTGGCGGCGAACTGGCCGCCGCTTCCCGGCTCGCACTAACCCGGATCCCGCTCGACGATCGCAAGCTGGTCATCCGGCAGCGGCCGCTGCAGTGAGAGGCTGTCCTCGCCGCCGGCCAGCCAGCGGCGACAGTCCGCCGGATCCGTCAGGATCACGGGCATCGCCTTGGGATGGATCGGCGCGACCACCTCATTCGGTTCAGTTGTGAGGAAGGCGTAGAGGCGCCAGTCGCCCTCGGTCTGCTGCCGTCGCGCCTTGTCCGGCACGGGCGCAAGGCGCTTGCCCGTCCAGGGCCGCCAGATTCCGGCGAAAAAGGATAGCTCGCGATCCGGCACCGCGAACCACGCATTGCGGCGCCCCTGGATCGGCTCCGCAAAGCGCGTGAACGGCACCAGGCACCGGTATTCCGGCTGCATCAGGTATTCGCCGTTCACCTTCCGCCACCAGGCGGAAGACAGATTGCGGATATTGGTGATGGGGGATTTGCCTTGCCCGGCCGGCGGGAAGCCCCATCGCATCGCGGACAGCTGCGCGCCCTCGCCGGCAGCGTGGATCACAACCCCGTCCTGATCCGGATAGAGGCGTGGGAGGCCCGCGAAATTTCCGGTGGCGGACTCGGTCGCGAGATCCAGACCCAGCTGCCGGACGGCGGCGCGGACGGCATCGAGGCCGGTGTCCATCGAATAAAGATTGCACATGCCGGCGAGCCTAGCCCGAAATCAGCGGACGCCATACCCCGCCGACATGGCCCTGAAAAACCATGTGACCATTGCAGTCCCAGCGCTTGCAGCGCGGATGCAGATCGATGGGCGAGCCCGCCCGGCCGCGCGCCCAGATCAGCACGTCCAGATCGGCCCGCAGGATCACATTGCACGTGCGGCAGGTCAGCCGCAGCGGCAGGGCCCCGCGCCGGAGCTCGCCGAAGGACCGGTAGGGCTCAAGCCAGATCTTGGTGACGTTCCGCGGGGCCATGGGCGCGGAACATTTGCGGAACACAGAGACGGTGTCAATCCGTGGCGCCACCGCGAATGATCAGTTCGCGCGCATCCGTCGCGATCCCTTTGGCCACGCCGTATTTCAGCGAAACCTCCTGCAGAGCGAAGGCGGCAAAGGCCTCTCGGATTTCCGGCACGTCATTGATGGACAGCACAAACCGGCCCTTGATCCCGGCCAGCTGCTGCGCCATCCGCACAAAGTCGGCGCGTTCAAACATGCCCTTGCCATAGTCATTCTCGCCACCGAAATACGGCGGGTCGAGATAGAACAGCGTTTCCGGCCGGTCATAGCGATCGATGAAGTCCGACCAGGTCAGCCGCTCGATCACGACGCCGGCGAGACGTTCGTGCAGCGCCTCGAGGCGGCTGGCGATCGTCAGCACATTGAACGCACCGCCATGACCCGGCGACACGCCGAATGCGCGGCCGTCCACCTTGCCGCCGAAGGCGCAGGACTGGAGGTAGAGAAAGCGCGCGGCGCGCTCCAGGTCGGTCAGCGTCGACGGGTCGGTCGCCTGCAGGCGTTCGAATTCCCGGCGCGTGGTCAGCTGAAAGCGCAGCATGTCCAGGAAGGCGGTATAGTGGCGCTGGACGACCCGATAGAAGGTCGACACATCCTGCGACCAGTCATTGATCACTTCGCACGGCCGCTTGATCCGGCGCCGCAGGAAAACCCCGCCCATGCCCACGAAGGGCTCGGCATAGGTATCGTGTTTCTGGCTGTCCAGAATGCGCACCAGACGCTTGGCCAGGTTGCGCTTGCCGCCCAGATAGGCGGCGGCCGGCTCGACAGGATCAACATGCAGGGCGCCCAGCAGGTCGGGCATGGAGGTACTAGACACGAGGTTGAGTCTCACTCTTGAATACACCCGCCGGTTGGCCGGCGGCGGGACTGTGACGCGACCTAGGCACGTCATGGTGCGGGGGAGACACCCGCGGCTCGGCGTGTTGGCGCACGCCAGCCCCCGCCTTTAGAGGCGGAGGGGAAGTCGATGAAGCGGATCGAAGTGCCACCGAGGCCAAACCTTGGCGAGGCCGCGCGAACTGCGCTCCAGAGTTACGCCAACGACATCGGCATAGAGGCGCTAGAATGCGAACTGGACGATAGCGCCAGCGACCTATGGCACCAAACCGAGAAGTTTGGTCGAACACGAGTGCCTCGTGCTGCATGTCGCCAGTTTATTGCCGACTATCGAGAGATTGTGCGTAACAAGGCAGAGCGCGATCGAATAGCCGCAACTCGAAAAAGCGATCTAAGAGTTACCTTGATCGCGGCTAGTCTGGCCTTGGCAGTAAGCCTGCTGACGGCACTCATCAGTTTTTCCCTCGAGCGGCTTTTCCCTGTTTAGCTCCTCCTTGTCCAAAGACATTCTGCGAAAGGAGAGCGATGTGTGTAAGCTGAACCGGGCCGAGGCGTTGGATGTATCGGCCACATTCCGGGATTTGGAAAATCTCACACTGACGGGCGTGTTCACAAACAACCAGCTTCGGCCGGACGATCCCTGTTTCCGGGCACTCATCACACAATCACTTATTGACCTGGAGCAGATCCTGAAGCTGCTGCAAAAGGACGGCTTCCGGCTAACCTCTACTGACGACCTCGAATTCAACTGCACCGATAAACACACCGAGGACCTGTCCTCATTGATCTATGTATGCCGGAACGCAGCGGTGCATTTCATGTCCACCCATCGGGTCCGCATCGAGCAGGTCCGGGCGCCATTCAATGTTCAGGTCGGCCGCGGAAGCGTCGTCAACCTGTTCGGGACGGAGCTCAACTGTCCCTATGAGGACGACACTGCCGTTTTCTGGGGGCCGCAGAGATTGTTGCTGCAGCGAAATCTGATCCGCGCGATCAACGATACCCGCCCCCACATCTATGAGATGGCGAAACACCACGGCTTCAAATACGACGCCGGCTAGCCGCCCCGCCCCGCCTCCACGCGCGCCCACCAATCCTGACAGGCCTGCACGATCCGCTGATTGATCTGGGCAATCTCGGTCATGTCGCCGGCGCGCTGGCGCCAGTCTTCGCCG
>PANX01000033.1 GCA_002707795.1 Maricaulis sp. | reverse complement strand
CGAGCCCAGAGAGCCCGCAGTGATGCGGAGATCGGTCTGGAAACGGCCCGCGCCGTGCCGGACGCCAATGTCGGTCTGGAGCTGCGTCACTTCCAGTCCTCCAATGATGTGGCGCTGGGGGTTCGTTTCTCCATTCCGCTGCAGGTGTGGAATGCCAATCAGGCCAATATCGCCTCGGCCCGGTCCGAAGCGGCGGCAATCGATGCCGACCTGGCTGCCCGCGAACGGGTCGTTCAGCGGCAGGGCCAGGCCCTGATCCTGCGCCGTCAGGCTGCAGCCGGGGAATTGGCGGCCCTGGAGGAGACGGTGATCCCGCCCCTGCAGACCGCCCTGGAACAGGCCCAGACCGGCTTTGCCCGCGGCAGTTTCTCCTTCCTGGAAATCTATGATGTGCAGCAGGCCCTGATCGATGCGCGGCTGCGCTCGGTCGATGCCCTGTTTGCCATCCACCAGTCCGACATCCAGCTGCGACGCCTGACCGGCGGCAGCCCGAACATGCCGCAGGGCATGGGAGACCAGTAATGACCATCCGAAACGTGTTCACGGCCGCCCTGTGCGGCTCCACGGCACTTGTGCTGATCGCCTGTTCCCCCAGCGCCCCGGAAGCCTCCGGCGGGGGTGGCCATGGTGAAGCTGCAGCCGAAGAATATGAGCGTGGCCCGCATCGCGGCCGCATGCTGCGCCAGGGTGATTTTGCTCTGGAACTCACCATTTTCGAGGACGGGGTCGATCCCGAATTCCGTCTCTTTCCCTATCTTAACGGGGAGCCCGTTGATCCCTCGCGCGTCAATGCCACCATCGAACTGACACGACTGGGCGGACAGATCGACCGTTTTGCCTTTGCCCCCCAGGAAGACTTCCTGCGCGGTGATGGTGTGGTGACCGAACCCCACTCCTTCGATGTGGCGGTCACAGCTTCCATGCCCGGCGTGAACGGGCGCTGGCAGTATGAGTCGTATGAGGGCCGCACCACGATCTCTGCAGAACAGGCCGAAGCAGGCGGCATTGCCGTCTCCATCACCGGTCCGGCGACGCTGGACGAGACGGTCGAGGTCTATGGCGAGATCGAGCTGATGCCGGAAGGTCGTGCCGAGCTGCGCGGCTGGTTGCCGGGTCGTATCGTGGCCCTCAATGCCAGCATCGGGGACCGCGTCGAGGCCGGTCAGACCCTGGCCCGCATCACAGCGACGGACAGCCTGCAGACCTATTCCGTCACCTCGCCGATCAGCGGTGTTGTGGTGGAACGCGGGGCGACGCTGAACGGCCCGACCGGCAGCGAACCGCTCTTCGTGGTCGCTGACCCCAGCCAGCTGCATGCCGAACTCTTCGTCTATCCCGGTGATCTGGGCAGCGTGACGACCGGTCAGCCGGTTCATGTCAGCAGCTTTGATGGCGGGCGCAGCGCGGAAAGTGAGATTGAATTCCTCTCCCCGATGATCGACCCCGCCAGCCAGCGGGCTATCGCCCATGTGGAAATTCCGAACGAGAATGGCCAATGGCGCCCCGGCGAACGCATTCGCGCCCGTATCGAGGTCGGTGAGTTCGATGTGCCGCTCGCCGTCCGCACGGGCGCCCTGCAGCGCTTCCGCGATTTCACGGTCGTTTATGCCCAGGTCGGAGACACCTATGAGGTCCGTATGCTGGACCTCGGCCGGCAGACACCGGAGTGGACCGAAGTCTTGGGCGGTATCGATCCAGGTGTGACCTATGTCAGCGAGAACGCCTTCCTGATCACCGCCGACGTCATGAAGTCCGGCGCGAGCCACGATCACTAGGAGCGGATCATGCTGAAATCGATTATCTACCAGTCGATCCGCTATCGCTGGCTGGTTCTCTTCCTCGTGCTCGCCCTCGGGGCGCTCGGGGTGTGGAACTTCCAGCGACTGCCGATCGATGCCACGCCGGACATCACGAATGTCCAGGTGCAGATCAACTCGGAGGCCGAAGGCTTCTCACCGCTCGAAGCGGAACAGAGGATCACCTTTCCCATCGAGACCGCCATCTCCGGCATTCCGGGGCTAGACTATACCCGTTCGGTCTCCCGCTACGGCCTGTCCCAGGTCACGGTGGTTTTCCAGGATGGGACCGACATCTACTTCGCACGACAATTGGTGAATGAGCGGCTGCAGGCCGTCCGTGACCAGCTGCCCGAAGGGGTGACCCCGGAAATGGGTCCCATCGCCACGGGTCTGGGCGAGATCTTCATGTACACGCTGGAGATCGAACCGGGCGCGACGCGCGATGACGGGTCGGACTGGACAGCCGAAGACCTGCGCACCCTGCAGGACTGGGTCATCCGTCCGCAGCTCCTGCGCACGCCCGGCGTGGTCGAGGTGAATACAATTGGCGGCTATGTCCGCCAGTATCATGTCACGCCGCACCCGGACCAGCTGGCCGCCTACGGGCTGACGCTGGACGATGTGGTCGAGGCCCTGGCCCGCAATAATGCCAATGCCGGCGCGGGCTATGTCGAGCACAATGGCGAACAGCTGCTGATCCGCTCGACCGGGCAGGCCGGTTCCATCGCCGATCTGGAAGCGGCCGTCATCACCAATCGCAATGGCCAGCCCATCCTGATCCGGGATGTGGCCGACGTGATCATGGGTGAGGAACTGCGCACCGGGGCGGCCACCGAGAATGGTCGCGAGGTCGTCCTGGGGACGGTCTTCATGCTGATGGGCGAGAACAGTCGTCAGGTCGCACATGATGTGGCCATCCGTCTGGAAGGGGCCGCCGAGGCGCTGCCGGCGGGTATTCGGGCCGATGCGATCTACAACCGCACCGAACTGGTCGACCGCACCATCGAGACCGTTGAGAAGAACCTCGTCGAAGGGGCGCTTCTGGTCATCGTCGTGCTCTTCCTGCTCCTAGGGAATGTCCGGGCCGCCATCCTGACGGCGCTGGTCATTCCGCTCTCCATGCTGATGACCATCACCGGCATGGTGGAGAACCGGGTTTCCGGCAATCTGATGAGCCTGGGGGCGCTAGACTTCGGTCTGATTGTCGACGGGGCGGTGATCATTATCGAGAACTGCCTGAGGCGGCTCGGTTTGCGGCAGCATGAATATGGCCGCCTGCTGACCCGTGAGGAGCGCTTCAAGGAGACCGCCGAGGCTGCGGCCGAGGTGATCCGTCCCTCGCTCTTCGGCGTGCTGATCATCACCCTAGTCTATGTCCCGATCTTCGCCCTGACAGGCGTGGAAGGGAAAATGTTCCACCCGATGGCCTTCACCGTGGTTTTCGCCCTCACGTCGGCGATGATCCTCTCCCTGACCTTCGTCCCGGCTGCGGTTGCGATGATCGTTACGGGCAAGGTGCAGGAAAAGCCGAACATCCTGATGCGCGGTGCCGCGAAGCTCTATGCCCCGGTTCTGGGCATGGCGCTGAAATTGCGCTGGCTGGTGGTGGCGGGGGCCGTGGCCCTGGTCGTCGTGGCCGGGATGGCTGCCTCTCGCATGGGCTCGGAATTCATTCCGCAGCTTGAGGAAGGCGATATCGCCCTGCATGCCCTGCGCATTCCCGGCACCAGTCTGAGCCAGGCGCTGGAGATGCAGACCCATCTGGAGGAACAGCTACGGGACTTCCCGCAGATCGAGCGGATCGTGTCCAAGATCGGCACCGCCGATGTGGCCACCGACCCGATGCCTCCCAGCGTGGCGGACACCTTCATCCTCCTGCATCCGCGCGAGGACTGGCCCGATCCGCGCCTGCCCCGTGAAGACCTCGTCTCCCAGCTCAACGAGGCTGTCCAGCAGGTGCCGGGCAATCGCTATGAATTCACCCAGCCCATCGAGATGCGGTTCAATGAGCTTCTCTCCGGTGTGCGGGCGGATGTCGCGGTGAAGGTGTTCGGCGATGATCTGGACGAACTGCTGGCCATCGGTCAGCGGATCGAGGGGCTGATGGGACAGGTCGAAGGCGCCCGGGACATTTCCCTGGAACAGGCCACCGGTCTTCCCATGATGCAGATCGAGCCCCGCCGTGAGGCGCTGGCCCGCTACGGCCTGTCCGTCGATGACGTGCAGTCCGTGATCCGCACCTCTTTGGCCGGGACACGGGCCGGACAAATCTTCGAAGGCGACCGAAGGTTCGATGTCATCGTCCGTCTGCCGGAGGATTTGCGGGCCAATGTCGCGCTTCTGGAGCGGCTGAACGTCCCGCTTCCGGCGACGGAAGACGGGCGCGTGGAAACCATCCCGCTGCGCGAGCTGGCCGACATCTCACTGATCATCGGTCCCAACCAGATCAGCCGCGAGAATGGCAAGCGGCGCATCGTCGTCACCGCCAATGTCCGTGGCCGCGATCTGGGGTCCTTCGTGACCGAGGTGCGCGAGCTGGTGCGAAATGAGGCCGAGGTGCCTGCGGGCTATTGGGTGGAGTATGGCGGCACATTCGAGCAGCTGATCTCCGCCGCCAACCGGCTCAGCCTCGTCGTGCCGGTCGCCCTGGCCCTGATCTTCCTCCTGCTGCTGGCCCTGTTCCGCTCGGTGGCGGATGCGGCTGTNGTNTTCTCCGGCGTGCCNCTGGCGCTGACCGGNGGGGTNGCNGCGCTGCTCCTGCGGGACCTGCCCCTGTCGATCTCGGCCGGGGTGGGCTTNATCGCNCTGTCCGGGGTGGCNGTGCTCAACGGTGTTGTAATGGTGAGCTTCATCCGCAGCCTGATGGATGAAGGCAAACCGCTTGAGGAGGCGATCCGGGAAGGGGCGCTGACCCGCCTACGTCCGGTTTTGATGACCGCGTTGGTCGCCAGTCTGGGCTTCGTGCCGATGGCGCTTAATGTCGGTGCCGGTGCAGAGGTCCAGCGGCCTCTGGCAACGGTCGTCATTGGTGGCATTACCTCGTCGACCTTGCTGACCCTGCTGGTGCTTCCGGCCCTCTTGCGCATCGTCCGGGGCTTCCTGGGCGGCAAGGCAGGCACGCAAACCCAACCCGCACGCGAGGAACTCGCCTGATCCCTTGTGACCCGGTTCGGGCTTAATGCCCGGACCGGGTCAACGACCCGACTTCACTTCGGAGTATCACATGTTTTCATTCCCGCCCGTTTCGGGCTCAAACCGACCGCTCTGGGCGGTCTTCGCAGCTCTCGCTGCGTGTTTTCTGGTGGGCGGCGATGCGCTGGCCCACGGGGTCACGGAGGGCGACAAGGGCTATATCCAGGAGATCACGGGCATCAATCTGATCCCCTTTCTCTATCTGGGCGCCAAACACATGGTGACGGGGTATGACCACCTCCTCTTCCTGTTCGGCGTGGTCTTCTTCCTCTACCGGCTCAAGCATGTCGGCATCTATGTCAGCCTGTTCGCCATCGGCCATTCCACCACCATGCTGGCCGGCGTCTTCTTCAATATCGGGCTGAACGCCTATCTGATCGACGCCATTATCGGCCTGTCCGTCGTCTACAAGGCGCTGGACAACCTGGGAGCTTTCCAGCGCTGGTTCGGCGTTCAACCCTCCACCAAGGCCGCCACGCTGGTTTTCGGCCTGTTCCACGGCTTCGGCCTGTCGACCAAGCTGATCGACTATGACATCGCGCCTGACGGGCTCCTGCCCAACCTCCTGGCCTTCAATGTCGGGGTCGAGATCGGCCAGCTCCTGGCCCTGGCAGCCATCCTGATCGCGATGGGCTTCTGGCGGCGCACGGCGAGCTTTGCCCGTCATGCCTACCTCGCCAACACCGCCCTTATGTGCGCCGGCTTCATCCTGATGGGCTTTCAGCTCACCGGCTATTTCGTTGCGTAGACACAGACTTTCGGAGACTACCCATGTTCAATTCCCAACTCCCGTCCCGCGACGATCTTCCGTCCAGCGAGAGCCTTCTGAAATCCACCCTGGTTGCGCTGTTGGCCGCCATCGTCATCCTGGTGACCATCGTCCTGCCCGCCGAATACGGCATCGACCCGACCCGGATCGGTCGCGTCCTCGGCCTGACCCAGATGGGCGCGATCAAGATGCAGCTGGCCGAGGAAGCCGCTGCAGATCGTGAAGCCTCGACGGCCCAGACCGACGCACCGGCATCGCAGGAAGCCACTGTCTCGTCTGCCGCTGCCATCCCGCAGGACACGCCTGTTGAAACGGCGGTACCGGAGGAAGCCGCACCGGCCGATGAAGCTCCGGCCGAGCCAGCCGCCCCGGAATGGCGCGACACGATCTCCATCACCCTGCAGCCAGGCGAGGCCACGGAGGTCAAGCTGACCATGCGGCAAGGGGAGGTCGCCATCTATGAATGGACGACCGATCAGGCCGGTCTGAACTCCGATCTGCACGGTGACAACCCGCAGGATGCCTTCATCTCCTACCGCCAGGGTCGCAATGAGCCCGGCGACAGCGGCGAGTTCACTGCCGAGTTTGACGGCGCTCATGGCTGGTTCTGGCGCAACCGTTCCGAGGTCGCCGTGACAGTCACCCTGCGCACGCGGGGGGCCTACAGCGAATTCAACCGGCTGTTCTGATGGATGATGGCCCGGTCGCTTGGCCGGGCCGTCAATCCGGTTCCTGGAGAGCGGCATGATCCGTATCGGCGAGNCCTTTCAGGGCCGCGACAATCGTTTCACCCCGATCCGGGTCGTCTTGGCGAGCCTGGTCATCCTCGAACATGTGTTCGTGGTGGCGATGGGAACGGGCAGCCAGTCCCTTGTCAGTCTGCAAGGCTGGTCACCCGGCTATCTGGCCGTGAATGGCTTCTTCATTCTCTCCGGCTTTCTCATTGCCGGGAGTCTGGAGCGGCGGCGGAACCTGTTTCGCTTCGTGGTGGCGCGGGCGTTGCGGCTCTGGCCCGCTCTCATCGTGCTTGCGCTCGCGGCCGTCCTGATCATCGGCCCGGTCGCAACCGGCCTGTCTCCCGCGGCCTACTGGCAGTCTGCGCAGACCTGGCTCTTCATCCCGAACATAGTCTTCTTTGCCGACACCTCTGGTGGCCCGGCGGGGGTCTTCACCGGCAATCCGGCACCGGGTGAGTTCTCAGCCTCGCTGTGGACCCTGCGCTATGAAGTCCTGGCCTATGCGGCTGCGGCATTGCTGTTCTTCACGCGGGCGCTGTGGAGACCGCTCACGATCAGCCTGCTGTGGCTCGGCATGTCAGCCCTGGCTGCCTATTTGGCCCTCCGGCACCCGGAAGNACCGGCCGTCTTCATTGAGGGAAGNCGGNTGGCAGCAGCCTTCCTGCNGGGTGCGGCGGCATATANAATGCGAGATCGCATCNCGCTGACGCTGATCCCTCTAGNCGTGGTCTTGCCNATGGCTTGGCTACTGGGCGAACACCCTGCCGCATCGGTCGTCTGGAACCTCGTTCTGGCGACGCTGATCCTGTGGGCTGGGTTGGCGTGGCNCGATCAAGTGCCGACCGGTTCTGGCCTGCCGGATTGGTCTTACGGCCTGTACATCTGGCATTACCCACTCTTCCAACTGATCTGGCATTGTGGCTGGGCAACATCGCCGCTACAGCTCGCGATGATAGGCGTCCCGATATCGACGGCGGTGGCCGCCTTGTCATGGCACTTCGTGGAGAAGCCTGCATTGCGGTTGTCGGGGCGGNTGTTCAGATCAGGGGCNGGCTGAAGAGCCCGGCAGACCGATTTTCACCACCATTCGAACGGAGCNCACAATGCTTTGGCTGGTCATCAAATCCCTCATCTCCGGTGTCCTGGTCGGCATCGTTTCGGAAGCCGCCAAGCGCAGCGCGGCCATGGGAGCGTTGGTCGCTTCCCTGCCCATCGTCTCCGTCCTGGGCATGGTCTGGCTATGGCAAGAGACGAAAGACACGAACCGGCTCGCCGACCACGCCGAGGCCACCTTCTGGTTTGTCCTGCCGTCCCTGCCCATGTTCCTGCTGATCCCGNCTCTCCTGCGTCGCGGCGTCGGCTTCTGGCCGTCCCTGATGCTGGGCTGTGTGGTCACCGTGGGGCTGTATCTCGCGATGACGTGGCTGGGGCCGCGACTGGGGTTGCGGTTGCCGTTTGGATAGGGATCTGGAGAGCAGGTCTGACCGCGAATACAGATCAGAACGGACGTGTACGGCAGCACCACAAAGCATCACTTGATTTTGCCCCGGTGATGCCGGCGAACAAAGTCCTATACCCACTTGGCTACATGGCGTCCTGTCTCAGGATTGAGCAGCACCGCTAAACCCTAGAGCCGTGCGCATCGCGATGTCTCCTCCTGCGCCAAAGCGGGCGTGCCATCACGCGACACATATTTCTCGGTCGCTCTGGACTTTTTGGAGCTTGATCTGTCCAAACTTCTGGGACTTCGTCCAACCGCCTATCTCCGCCAACACGTAATGGTTAAGAGGCTCTGGCGGGCGCTAATGCCAGAAACGACGAAGGGTCTATTCGCAGGCATGTGCTGAATATGTGCTGGAAAGTTTTGCCGCGGTCCGGGTGGATGCGGTGGTAGAGCGCTGTAAATAATGGCGCACCCAAGAGGATTCGAACCTCTGACCTCTGCCTTCGGAGGGCAGCGCTCTATCCAGCTGAGCTATGGGTGCGCGAGACGGGGAGGCTTAGCCGATACGCGGGGCAAGTGCAATTGGCTTGCTCCGGCCGTCGGCAGGCTGATGTCAGTGCTGCAGCGGTCAGAACCAGACACGCAGTCCGGCGATCAGGGCGGTGTTGTCGGTGCGCCCGCCGGCGGCTCTGGCAAAATCGCCCGTGTCTCCCAGCTGCCGGCTCCATTCGACACCGGCATAGGGCGCAAACTGCCGCCGGATCTCGTAGCGCAGGCGCAGACCGGTCTCGATCGTGCCGAAGCCGGATCCCACGCCGAGCTCGGGGATCGCCTCGGCCGACCAGGTCAGCTCGGCGCGGGGCTGCAGGATAAGGCGCTGGGTCAGGCGCAGCTCGTATTCGGTTTCGAGGGCGCCGGTCAGCTCGCCCTCGTCGGACAGGAAGAGCGCAGCATCGATCTCGAACCAGTAGGGCGCCTCGCCCTGCAGGCCGAGCACGGCATGGGTGCGGCCTGTCTCGGGCTCGAAGTCGTGGCGGATACCGGTCTGCAGGTTGAAGAAGGGCGAGACAGCGCGGCTGTACAGGACCTGGACGTCCAGCTCCTCGAATTCGTCGTGATCGAAGGAATACTCGGCCTCGCTCTTCAGCCAGACGCGATTGATGGCGCCGCCATACCAGGCGTCGATATCCCACAGGAGCGCCTCTTCATCGTCACGCTGCTGGCGGATCTCGAACCGGTCGGTGCGGAAGAAGAGGTGCCGTGCGCCGCCTGTTGCGTGATGAAGCGCGGCGCGTGCCGCGGCCATCTCCTCGGGCGGATAATAGGCGTCGGCCTGGGTCTGGGCGAGTGCGGTGCCGGAGAAGGCGGCAAGTGCCGCCGCGGCGATTGTCGGCAAAAGGATGCGCATCAGTGGTGATCNCCATGACCGGAGTGGTGCGGCATGGGCTCCGGCGCCGGGCTTGGTGCCATGTGGTGGCCGGCATGCGGGTCGGGCCGTGCCGCCGGCGCGGTGTCGGGCAGAACCGAGACGACCTGCATCATGCCCGCATGCATGTGGTAGAGCAGGTGGCAGTGGAAGGCCCAGTCGCCCACCGCGTCGGCGGTGATGTCCAGCGACAGCTTTTCACCCGGCTTGACGGTGATCGTGTGTTTGCGCGGCTTGTGCGGATCGTCGTCCGCGCCGGTCACCACATCGAAGAACATGCCGTGCAGGTGGATGGGGTGGGGCATCATCGTGTCGTTGACGAGCGTCATCCGCAGGCGCTCGCCTTCGTGGAACACGATAGGATCGACGACTTCGGAAAAACGGACCCCGTCGAAGGACCACATATAGCGTTCCATGTTCGAGGTGAGGTGAACCTCGATCTCGCGGCCGGGACGGCGCATGTCGGGATTGGGCGTCAGACTTTTAAGGTCAGTATAGACCAGCACCTTGTGGCCGGCATTCTCCAGCCCGGCGCCGGGTTCGTGCAGGCGGCTGACCGGGGCTTCGGCGAGGCCGACGACACCCGGGCCTGCCGGGTGGTCGTGCCGCTGGGGGGCGGTGGCCTCCGGGGCTGGAGCGCCATGCGTCATTGAGCCGTGACCCATCGCACCGTGATCCATTGCGCCATGATCCATTGCGCTCTGTGCGGCCGTCCGGTGCCCCATCGCCGCATGATCCATGCTGGCATGTCCGCCAGCATCATGGTTCGTCCCGCCATGTCCCATTGCACCGTGATCCATCGCCATGTCGCGCATGGTGAGGGTCGGCCGCGGGCGCAGCGGCGGGACGGGCGCAGTCATTCCCGGACGCGGCGCCAGCGTGGCGCGGGCAAAGCCGGAGCGGTCGATGCTCTCGCACATCAGGGTGAAGGCCCGGTCCCCGTGCGGTTCGACGATCACGTCATAGGTCTCGGCCGGGCCGAACTGGAATTCGCCCACCTCGACCGGCTGCACATCCAGACCGTCAGCCTGGACAACGGTCATCGGCAGGTCCGGGAAGCGGACATTGAAGATCGTCATGGCCGACGCATTGATGAAGCGCAGCCGGATGCGTTCACCGGGATTGAACAGGCCGGTCCAGTTGTCCTGCGGCCCGTGCCCGTTCACCAGATAGTCGAGCGTCGCGGCCGTCACGTCCGAGATATCGGTGGGGTTCATCCGCATGCGGCCCCAGGCCATCCGGTCGCGCAATGCGCTGCCCAAGCCCTGTTCGCGCGCATCGCCGAAGAAATCGCCCAGGGTGCGCTGCTGGAAATTATAGGTGTCGGAGGACTTCATCAGCCGGTCGAAAACCCGGTGCGGGCCCTCGAACGTGTAGTCGGACAGGACGATTACGTACTCCCGGTCGAAGGCGACGGGGTCGGTGCCGGCCGGTTCGATCACGATCGGGCCGTAATGGCCCAGCTGTTCCTGCAGGCCGGAATGGGAGTGATACCAGTAGGTGCCGGCCTGGCGCACCGGGAAGCGGTATTCGAAGGTTTCGCCCGGACGGATGCCCGGGAAGGTAACGCCGGGCACGCCATCCATTTCGAAGGGCAGAAGCAGGCCATGCCAATGGATCGAGGTGTCTTCGTCCAGCGTGTTGTGGACCCGCAGAATGACCTCGTCGCCCTCGCGCCAGCGCAGCAGCGGCGCGGGGAGTTGGCCGTTCACCGTCACGGCAGGTCCGCTGCGTCCGTCGACGAGAACCTGCGCTCGGCCGACCGTCAGGTCGAAGGCCTGGCCGGCCAGCGGGCGCAGGCCGCCGAGATTGGCGGCGCCGTTCGACTGCGCCCAGGCGGGCAGCAGATTGGTGGCCGCCACGCCGCCGAATGCGGCGGCCGTTCCCATGAACAGGCGTCGTGAGATCACGCGCTTCACTCCCTTGACGATGCAGGCGGCCGAGTTTCCACTCTCCCCCTGCTGGAAGGTCAAGGCTGGTTGCGGCCGCTTGTGCAGTGGTGGCCGGGCTGGCCCCGTGAGTTGTTGCAGCATACTTTTTGCTCAAAAAGCTTGTAGGGTACGCGCCTCAATGCATGTGCTGGCGTGACGATATGCGTGGTGCCTCCGGACCGATAATTCGGAAATCGCGAGCTGCGCTTGTCACCACACGGTACGGTGCCGCATAGTCCTGCGACAAAATGGAGAGAGCGACATGCCGCAGATCGATACCAATGGCCTGAAGCTGGAATATGACGAACGCGGGCCGCGGGACGGCAGACCGGTTCTTCTGATCATGGGGCTCGGGTCGCAGATGACCCGCTGGCCTGACCCCTTTCTCGACCAGCTCGCCGGGGATGGATGCCGGGTCATCCGTTTCGACAATCGCGATATTGGTCTGTCGAGCTGGTTCGACGAGGCCGGAATCCCCGATTTCGGTGCGATTGCAGGCGCCGTGGCGGCCGGCAAATCCCCGGCTCTCGCCTATTCGCTGGAGGATATGGCCGCCGACGCAGTGGGTGTGCTCGACGCGCTCGGTATCGAGCGGGCGCACATCGTCGGCGTATCGATGGGCGGCATGATCGCCCAGCTCGTCACCATTCACTATCCGGACCGTGTCCTGTCGCTCACCTCGATCATGTCCAGCTCGGGCAACCGGGCTCTTCCACGCGCCACGAAGGAGGCGCAAGCCATGCTGACGACGCCGGCGCCGAATCCGGAAACGGATCGCGACGCCTTTCTGGATCGGGCCGTGGCGTCGAGCCGGATCATCGGTTCGCCGGCCTATCCCCTGGACGAGGCCGTTGTGCGCGAGCGGGCCGCAGCCGATCTGGACCGTGCCTATCATCCTGCGGGCTTTGCACGGCAATACGCCGCGATCATCGCCGCACCGGACCGCCGAGCCCGGCTTGCGCAGATCAAGGTTCCCACCGTGGTGCTGCACGGCGCTGACGATCCGCTGGTACCCGTGGAGGCCGGTCGCGATACCGCGGCGAATATCCCCGGTGCTGAACTGGAAGTCGTGGAGGGCATGGGGCACGACATCCCGCCTGCCCTGTACGGCCGGATCATCGCGGCTATTCACCGTGCAGCCGGGCGGGCGAGCGCAGAGGCCGCTGCGCAATAGCGGGGTGCTGGCGCGGCTGCGCGGCGCCGTTTCTGCGTCTGGCCACCGTCCTATGGTAGGGGTAACATCGCGAACCGAGCCCCAGCCCGACAGGACAATTCATGTCTATCACGACCGACGCCCTTGCCGACCTCGCTTCTGTCATTCCGGTTCTCACTGTCAGCGATGTTGCCGATGCGGCGCCCCTGGCTCGCGCCCTGGAGGCCGGGGGGCTCAAGGTGATCGAGATGACCTGGCGCACCGCAGCAGCGCTGGATGTCTTGCGGGCCATGAAAGCCGCGGCGCCGGGTCTGGCCGTGGGGATGGGCACCATCCGTACACCGGAGCAGGCGGCGCAGAGCGTGTCAGCCGGGGCGGACTTCCTGGTCTCGCCGGGGCTGACACCGAAGCTGGTCCCGGCCCTGCTCGATGCGGGTGTTCCGGTTCTGCCCGGGGTCGCAACCGCAAGCGAGGCCATGGCGGCGGCCGAAGCCGGTTTCGATCTGCTGAAATTCTTCCCGGCCGAGCAGGCGGGCGGGCTGGATTATCTGAAATCCCTGCAGGGGCCCTTGCCGGATATCCGCTTCTGCCCGACCGGTTCGATCACCCGCGAGCAGGCTCCGGACTATCTGGCACTGGGTAACGTCGTCTGCGTCGGCGGGTCCTGGATCGCAAGCAAGACGATGGTCGAACAGGGCGACTGGGCCGGCATTGAGGCCAATGCCCGTGCGGCGGCTGCAATGCGTACCTGACTTTCGTTTTTGACCTTCGCCCGGCTTGAGGGCGATGGTGAAGCTGTCTGAAATTATTGTTCCTGTTTAATTTGACTCCCTGGTCCCGACATACTCAAACTTTGAAAAAGCGCCACAACCAAAAATGACGCGGCGCGCGAGGTCTGGGAGGACATATTGGACACTGTCGGCAGGACGGGTGACGGGCCCGCGCGCGAAACGGAAGGGCTGCCGCAGGCCGCCCCGGCTCTGAAGCGCTCCACGATCTTCCTGCATGGCTCGCTCGCCCTGCCTCTGGCCATCTATGGCTATCCCCTCGCGATCTGGCTGCCGGCGCACTATGCCGGCCATCTGGGACTGTCCCTGTCGGTGATCGGCCTGATCATCATGGTGGCCCGCTTCACCGACGTGATCACCGATCCGCTCATGGGCGAGATATCGGATCGCGGCCGCACCCGCTTTGGCCGCCGCAAACCCTATATCGCGCTCGGCGCGCCGCTGCTGATGCTCTCGACCTGGTTCCTCTTCGTGCCGCCGGAGGGCGTGGGCCTGGTCTATTTCCTGATCTGGCTGACGGCCTTTTTCGCCAGTGCCACGATGATCCAGATTCCGTTCCGGGCCTGGGGTGCCGAACTGTCGAGCGATTATCACGCCCGCAGCCAGGTCACGGCGGCGCGCGAATTCTACTATCTGGGCGGACTTCTCTTGGCCGCGGCAGTGCCGATGGTGGTGGAGATCCTCGCCGATGGCGGCGCCGTCGGCCAGATCTTCGCCTCGATGTGGCGCGATATCTCGGGTGCGTTCACCGGCGAGATCATGCAGCGCACGCCGACCAGCCGCGCAGCGCTGACCGGACCGGTCATGATGGGGCTTGCCGTCACGATCGTCGCGATTGTGCCCTTGCTCGCCGGCATCGTGATCCTGACGGTCGGCGAGCCGCCGCCCGCCGCGCGCGAGCGTGTGCCGATGATCGAGGGCTTCCGCCATCTCTGGCGCAACGGACCGATGCGCCGGATCCTGATCATCGCCTTCCTGGTCATTGCGGGGGAGAGTTCGCGAAACGCCGTCTCGCTCTTCTTCATCCGCGACATCATCGGCATCCCGACGATCGGTGCGGCCTATTTCCTCTATTTCATCGCCGGCATCGCCGCGATCCCCTTCTGGCTCTGGATGGGGCGCAGGATCGGCAAGCATCGCGCCTTCCTCGTGACGCTGGGCTTTGTCAGCGCGGTCAGCGCGGCAAACCTCCTGCTCGGCCGGGGCGATTATCTGCCCTTCTTCTGCCTGTTCATTCTCAAGGGATTTGCCTTCGGCGGCCTGCAATTCCTGCCTCTGGCCATGCTGGCGGATGTGGTCGATATCGACAGTGCCCGTTCCGGCGGCCGCCGGGCGGGCACCTATTTCGCTGTGCTCGGCCTGTCGGAAAAACTCGCCGTGGCCATCTTCACCGGCGTGTCGCTCAATATTGTCGGCCTTCTGGGCTATCACGCCTCGGCGGGTGTCGAGGGTTCGACCGAGATCGGTGTGTTGTCGCTGCGACTGGTCTATTGCCTCGGGCCGATCGTGCTCTATGGCCTGGCGGCGCCGCTGATCTGGTCCTACCCGTTGACGCCGGAGCGTCATGCCCGCCTCAGCCAGGGCGTTGAGCGCCGTGCACGCCGCATGGCCGCGGCCGCGCGCGACCAGGCGGAATTGCCGTCCCCCTGACGGGGCCCCGCATTCCTGATAATGAATCCCGGACTGGACCGACGGAATTCCTGTCCTACTTCGTTCAACAGGACTATGGGATAGCGGAACGCTATAGCTTCCAATCCGCTGGGAGGCCCGATTGACGGCTGGATTTTCGGTTCGCGGGGCCGTGCTGTGCACGGCGCTCGCTCTTTTGGTATCGGCATGCGGTGGCGAGCCTTCGGCCGGTGGACCGGCTGCTGGTGGCGCGCGCGCTGACGAGGCCATCCGTGTTGTTACCCAGCCCGTCCGTTTCGCACGCGAGCGCACTGATATCGAAGCCGTCGGCACCGCCCGGGCCCGTTCCACGGCAACGATCTATCCCGAGGCCGGCGGCATCGTGACCGGCGTTCCCTTCGTCACCGGCAGTCATGTCGAGGCGGGTGCCGTTCTGCTGCAGCTGGACGATCGCGAGGAACAGCTCGCCGTCAATCTTGCCCGGGTCTCCGTGCAGGAGGCCGAGCAGTTGCTGGCCCGCTATCGCCGCATCGAGGACACCGGCGCCATCTCCGCCAGCCAGATCGACGAGGCCCGCACGACGCTGGACGCTGCGCGTATCGAGTTGCAGCAGGCCGAGATCGCCCTGGACGAACGCACTGTGCGGGCGCCGT
The DNA here is from genome assembly GCA_002707795.1 of Maricaulis sp. GTDB lineage: Bacteria > Pseudomonadota > Alphaproteobacteria > Caulobacterales > Maricaulaceae > Maricaulis > Maricaulis virginensis. The sequence continues at coordinate 3,544 of PANX01000033.1, read as the reverse complement.
TTGCCGGACATGTCGGCCTGACCGACATCGACCCGGGTTCACGCATCACGCCGACGACGGTCATCGCCCAGCTGGACGATCGCAGCGTGCTGTTTGTCGACTTCTCGCCGGCAGAACAGGTGTTCGGCCGCCTGCGCGAAGGCGACACCGTTACCGCCACGCCCTTTGCCGATCCGGACCTTGCCGTCGAGGCCGAGGTGATTGCCGTCGACAGCCGGATCGATCCGACGCGCCGTACCTTCACGGTGCGCGCCAGCATCGACAATGAAGCCGATGTGCTGCGGCCGGGGATGAGCTTCCGCGTCGCCTTCACCATTGAGGGTCAGTCCTATCCGCGCCTGCCCGAGGCGGCGATCATCTGGGGCGGCAGCGGTTCCTATATCTGGGGTGTCGACGGCGATACGGCGTTCCGCGTGCCGGTCGATATCGTGGCGCGCAATGAAGGCCATGTCCTGGTGCGCGGCGACCTGCATGCCGGGGCCCGCATTATCACCGAAGGCGTGCAGAAGGTTCGTGAAGGCAGCCGCATTGTCGATGTCGGCGAACGGGAGACCGGGCTCGCGGTCGGTGGCTCGCCCATCGTCTCGGACGAAACCCGATGAGCCTGCAGCGCAACGATCTTCCCGCACTGGCCGTCAAGCGCCCGGTCCTCGTCGCGGTTCTCAACCTGCTGATCATCATCGGCGGCCTGGCCGCGCTGTTCGGCGTTGAAGTCCGCGAACTGCCGGACGTTGACCGGCCGGTCGTGTCGGTTACGGCGAACTTCCCCGGCGCTGCGCCGGAAACCGTCGATGCCGAGGTCACCAGCATTCTCGAGGGCGCCGTTGCGCGCGTCTCCGGCGTGCGGGAAATCGATGCGCAAAGCGAGGAGAACGGCTCGCGCATCCGGGTCGAGTTCAATCCGGGCGTCGATCTGGACTCCGCCGCCGCCGACATCCGCGAAGCCACATCGCGCGTCGCGCGCCAGCTGCCCGATCGCGTCGAGCAGATCCGGGTGGTGAAAGCCGACGACAATGCCGATCCCATCGTCCAGATGGCGGTACTCTCCGACATGCATGACGAGGAGACGCTGACGGCCATCGTCGAGAACGACATCGTGCCGGAATTCCTCTCCATCGAGGGTGTGGCCAGTGTCGACATGTTCGGCGACCGCCAGCGCCTCCTGCGCGTGGTGATCGACCCGCTGCGCCTCAGCCGTTTCGGCCTCACCGTCGGCGATGTCGCCGATGCGCTCAGCCAGGCGCCCTTCGATGTGCCGGTCGGCAGTTTCCGCTCCGAGGACCAGCAATTGCTGGTACGGGCCGAGGCGACGGCTGCGACGCCGGAACGGGTCAAGGATGTGATCATCGACGGCAATACGCGCGTCGGCGACGTGGCCGAGGCCTTCTTTGCGCCGGCCGATGCGACCAATTTTGTCCGCCTCGACGGCCGGCCGATCATCGGGCTCGGCGTGGTGCGTCAGGCCCAGTCGAATACGATCTCCATCTCCGACGGGGTGCGTGACACGGTTGAGCGCCTGAACGCCCGCTTCGACGATCTGGAAATCCGCATCACCTCCGACGACGCCGTCTTCATCCGCGGTTCCGTGCGCGAGGTCCTGACCAGCCTGGCGATCACGGTGGTGATCGTCATCGCGACCATCTGGCTCTTCTTCGCCCGCTTCCGCGCCTCCCTGATCCCGTCCACCGCAATCCCCGCCGCCCTGGTCGGCGCGCTTGCCGGCATCTGGCTGCTGGGCTTTTCGGTCAATCTCCTGACGCTCCTCGCCCTGGTGCTGGCAACGGGGCTGATCGTCGACGATGCCATCGTCGTGGTGGAGAATATCCAGCGTCTGCAGAAGAAGGGGCTGGGCCGCCGGGCTGCGGCCGTGCTGGGCACGCGCCAGGTCTTCTTTGCCGTCGTTGCGACCACGGCGGTTCTGGTCTCGGTCTTCATCCCGATCTCCTTCCTGCCCTCGACGGCCGGACGCCTGTTCCGCGAATTCGGCTTTGTGCTGGCGCTGGCAGTGGTGATCTCGTCCTTCGTGGCGCTGTCCATCGTGCCGGCGCTTGCAGCGCGCCTCTGGCTGCGCTCGGAAAATCGCACACAGGGGCCGCTGGAGCGCATCGGCAGCCGCATCGCGGACGCCTATGGCAAGCTGTTGCGGCTCGCCCTGAACCGTCCGTGGATCACCGCAGGCATCATGCTGGTCTCCGCGCTGGGGGCGGTGTTCGCCTTCACCTCGCTCGAGCAGGAACTGGTGCCGCAGGAGGATCGCGGACGGATCTACATCTTCGCGACCGGACCGGACGGTGTCGGGCTCGACTTCATGGTGCGCCAGGCCGACCAGGTCGAGGCGATCGTCCAGCCCTATCTGGAGAGCGGCGAGGTGACGTCGGTCTTCTCCATCGTCGGACGCTGGGACCCCAACCGCATCTTCATGACCGCCACCCTGGCGGACTGGGAAGACCGCGATCGCAGCCAGCAGGAGATCATGGCCGAGATGCGCCGTCCGCTGTCGCAGATCCCGGGCTTGCGTGCCTCGGTCTTCGGACGCGGCAGCCTCGACATGCGCGGCTCCAGCCGCGGCGGTATCCAGGTCGCGCTGACCGGCCGCGAATATGCCGAGATCTATGAAGGGGCCCTCGCGCTCGAACGGGCCATCGATACGCAAAGCCGGATCCTGTCCAATCCGGAAATCTCCTACCAGCCGACCCAGCCGCAATTGTCGATCCGCATCGACCGCCGCCGCGCGGCCGACCTCGGCGTGCCGCTCAACGAGCTGTCCGTCACCCTGCGCGCCATGGTGGGCGGTGACGAGCTGGTCGATCTGAATGTCGGCGACCAGGCGATCCCGATCTTCCTGGAGTCCGCCAGTGGCGCCATCGACGACCCGACCGACCTGCAGAACCTCTATGTCCGCTCCAATGCCGGCGAGCTGATCCCGCTGTCCGCCCTGACCACGCTGGTCGAGGAAGGCGTGGCGGCCGAGCTGAACCGGACCGAGCAGCGCCGCTCGATCGATGTCGAGGCGGATGTCGCTGCGGATATCGCCCTGTCCGACGCCGTCGCCGAGATCGAGCGTCTGGCGGAGACAGTCCTGCCGCCCGGGATCGAGATGATCATGATGGGCGAGGCGCGCACGCTGAACGAAACCTCGCGCGACATGGCGATCACCTATCTGTTCGCCTTCGTCATCGTCTTCCTGGTCCTGGCCGCACAGTTCGAGAGCCTGACCAGCCCCGTCGTCGTCATCCTGACAGTGCCCTTCGGTTTGGCCGCCGCGGTCTATGCGCTGGTGCTGACGGGGACGTCCCTCAACATCTTCTCGCAAATCGGCCTGGTGATGCTGATCGGCCTGATGGCGAAGAACGGCATTCTCGTGGTCGAGTTCGCCGACCAGCTGCGCGCCGAGGGCAAGAGCGTCCGTGAGGCGATCGAGGAGGCGGCGACGATCCGTCTGCGTCCGATCGCCATGACGCTGATCTCGACGGTGCTGGGTGCCCTGCCGCTGATCCTGTCGACCGGGGCCGGAGCCGAGGCCCGCACCTCGATCGGCTGGACC
>PANX01000032.1 GCA_002707795.1 Maricaulis sp. | reverse complement strand
GAATCCCAGGTGCTGGGGCTGGTCAGTAACGCCTGGGCCGGTTTCGGTGCCGCCTTCGGCCCGGTCGTCCTGATCAGCCTGTTCTGGCGCGGCATGACCAGGCTGGGCGCGATCGCCGGCATGGTGACCGGCGCCGTGACGGTGCTGGCCTGGATCTACGTCTTCAACCTGTCGGGTGTGATGTACGAGATCGTGCCGGGCTTCATCGCCGCGACGATCGCCATCATCGTGGTCTCGATGGTGTCGAAGGATCCGGAAAGCCAGGTCACCGATTATTTCGACGAGATGACCGGTATCCTGAAAAAGGGCGAACTGCCCGGCAAGGAATAGACCCTTCGGGCCCAACAAACGGCAACGGCCGGCGGAGCGATCCGCCGGCCGTTTTCATTCCGATGACAATGCCGATCAGGCGGGAAAGCGGATGGTCACGCAGGCTCCGCCCTCCGGCGAAACCGACCGGGCGAGCTCGCCGCCCAGGCGCTGGGCCAGCGCTTCCATCAGCGAGGAGCCCATGCCCTTGCCGGCCCCTTCCGCATAACCCTTGCCATTATCGCTCACCGAGACGGTCGCCTCGCCCTCGCTGATCCGTTCAAGGCTGACCGTCACCAGGCCCGGCTCGGACATGCCCGGTTCGAAGGCGTGCTTGTAGGCATTGGTCACGGCCTCGGTGATGAACAGGGCGGCCGGAATGGCGATGTCGGGGTCAAGCTCGACATTGTCGGCCTCGACGCGGGTATCGACATCACAGCCATAGACCGTGCTGGCCTGGCGCAGATGGTAGAGCAGCTGTTCGAGGAAGGGGGCCATCTCGACGACCCGTAGATCGTCATTCTCGTAGAGCGTCCGGTGGACGAGGGCGAGCGCATTGATCCGGCCGCCGGCCTCGGAAAGAACGCGCCGGGCCTCGGCGTCGCTGGTCCGGCGGGCCTGGATATTCAGGAAGCTCATCGTCACCTGGAGATTGTTCTTCCCCCGGTGATGGATTTCCCGCAGCAGGGCGCCGCGTTGTTCGGCCTCGTTTTCCAGCTCCGCCGTCCGGGCTTCCAGATCATTGGCCATCGAGGCCATCGTCTCCGCCAGGGTGCGGATTTCCGCCGGCGCGCGGCTGGCCCGCACAGGCTGCAGGCCCAGCCGTCCGCTGCCGTAGAGACGGGCCATGCGGCCGAGATAGGAAAGCCAGCGCAGCACGAAGAAATCGACCGCCAGCGAGACACACAGCAGCGCCAGCAGCCACATCAGCGACGGCACCAGCACCGTTCCCACAATGTCGAAGCCCGCCCAGCTGCCGAGTATCAGCGACGGCGCGATCAGCACCAGCTGGATATCGCGGCCGGCCAGCGGCGCCACCAGGAGTGCCCGGCCAGCCAGACCGCTGACATTCTCCAGCATGACCGGTTCACCGGTTTCGCGCACCCGGGCGAGAACACCGTCGGGCAGGCGGGAAATGCGCTCCTCGCGCGGACCGTCGGGAATATAGGCGAGATTGCCGTCGGCATCGCTCAGCGCCAGGCTGGCCTCCCGCGGCAGGGCCTGCATCTGCAGCAGGCTGCGGGCCGGGCGGGTGTCGATATCGACCGCGACCGCGCCGGCGAATTCGCCATCGGCGACGAGCCGGCGCGCCACCGTCATCACCGGCCGCTGCACCGTCCACCAGTCCAGATAGACGTCGCTGAAAACCTCTTCCTCGCCCTCTCTGAGACGCACGAACCAGTCGAGTCCCGCCAGCTGGACGCTGTTGGAATCGACCGTTTCCACCGCGGCGCAGACAATGACGCCATCCCGGTCGATCAGCTTGATATTGGAATAGATCGGCTGGGCCGCCCGCACGGCGGCCAGCGTGTCGACGCAGCGGCGACCGCTCAGACTGCCGATATCGGGATAATTCGCCAGCGCGGTGACCACGCCGGACACACGGTCCAGTTCACCGGCCAGATCGGCAGACGCCTCGACCAGCGCGGAATGCAGGCTGTCGCGCTGGCGGGCACTTTCCTCGCGGAATTCGATCACACCCTGGGCGACGGAGAGAACAAGGAGCGGGCTCAGGCTGAGCGTCAGAATCGCCAGCAGCTGCAGCCGCAGGCCCCGTCCCTGCTCCCGCCCCCCGTTTGATCTGGAAGACCCGCTCAGCCGGCCGACGGGCATTCGGATATATGCTCAAGCTCGTTGAGAATGGTGTCCAGCGCGTCGGACGCCGAAACGCCGTCCCCGCCCGCAGCCAAAGCCGGACCTTTCTCGAGCACTTCAAGCAGCCGGGCCCGGGCGCGGTTGACACGGCTCTTCATCGTGCCCACTGCGCAGCCGCAGATATCGGCCGCCTCCTGATAGGCATACCCGCCCGCACCGACCAGCAGCAGCGCTTCGCGATGCTCGGCCGACAGCTCGTCGAGCGCGCGGCGCACATCGTCCAGCGCCAGCACATTGTCCTGGTCGACCGCCGCCGGCAGCGTCTCGCGCGCGGTTTCCTCGTCCAGCTGGACCTGGCGCCAGGAGCGGCGCTTGTCGGAATAGAACTGGTTGCGCACGATGGTGAGCACCCAGGCCTTGAAATTCGTGTTGGCGCGGAACTGGTGCCGCCGGTGCCAGGCACGCAGCATGGCATCCTGGGCCAGATCGTCAGCGGCCGTCGCATCGCCGGTAAGGCCGCGCGCAAACGCACGCATATGCGGAATCATGTCGTGGAGCAGGGCCTTGAACTCGGTCTCGGGCACCTGCTCGACCGGACTGCCGTCAGCCATCCGACACCCCCTCTTCCGCCTTGCCTGCCGTCTTTCCGGCAGGCTCGGCCGCATCGTCGCCGGTCTCGTCCAACGCGCTGAGGAGTGCTGCGAAATCGTCCGGAACGCCTTCGTCCAGGACGCTGTCATACATGTCCCGCAACCGGCGCCCGATGAGCTGCTGCCGCGCCCGCGCTGTATCGGCGTCGACGGACCTGGGCGGACGGGAATCTGAAGAATCGTCTCTCATGATTTCCATGTTTTCAATGCCGCACGCTTTTACAAGCCTAACACGAACCGGCGGAAAAACACCGTCTCGGCGCATGAAACGCCCCAAGCTGCAATGGGTTCCATCTTTTTTCCGGGACGCTGGAACCGCTCGCGCGGGAATGCGTTATGCTGAGGGCTGGACTGTTGATTATCGGAGGGACGAGGGCCAGATGCCGTTCTCGGAAAACGTAAAACCCCACATTCCCTATCTGCGGCGCTATGCGCGCCTGCTGACGGGTGATCAAGGGTCGGGCGACGCGATTGTGCGGGCCGCTCTGGAAGCAGCGGTCGCCGGCGTCACGCCGATCGACCGGGACCTGCCACCGCGGGTTTCGCTCTACAAGCTGCTTCACGACAACTGGAAACAGGACGCGGCTGCGCCGGCCGGCGGAAGCGCCGCCCAGGAACGCCTGACGCGCATTCCGACCAAGGCCCGCCAGGCGCTTCTGCTGACAGCGGTCGAGGGCTTTTCCGTGCGCGACGCGGCGATCATACTTTCGGTTTCCACCGACGATATCGACCGGCTGACGGTCGAGGCGCAGGGCGCGATCGAGGACGGTCTGCGCACGCGCGTCCTGATCATCGAGGACGAGCCGGTTGTGGCGCTGGATATCGAGGCGATCGTTGCCGAGGGCGGCCACGAAATCGTCGGCATTGCCCGCACCCGCCAGGAAGCCGTCGATCTGTATCGCACCAATGACGTGGAACTGGTCCTGGCCGATATCCAGCTGGCGGACGGCTCCTCCGGCATCGACGCGGTCAATGACATTCTCGCCGAGTCGGACGTGCCGGTGATCTTCATCACCGCCTATCCGGAGCGCCTGCTGACGGGTGAGCGGCCGGAACCGACCTATCTCATCACCAAGCCCTTCATGCCGGAAACGGTTGCCGCAACGATCGGCCAGGTCCTGTTCTTCTTCGAACCGGCCGAACCCGCGCCGGCACAATAATCGCAGCGCATTGGAACTCGACTTGCGGGAGGCTCGTCCCGGGCCTCCTGCTGCTGCGTTCAGCTGAGCTGAACGAGCAGCAGGATCACCGAAAGGCTGAACAGGGTCAGATAGATCACGACCCGTGACGGTGTTTCTCCGGGCTTCATCCTTGCCTCCGTAGTGTTTGTCTTATCAAGGCAGCAAAGCAACGCGCCGCTCCGGCTTCTGTTCCCCGTCACTGCTCGGATTCCCCTTGTGTTGCAGGCGATCCGGGGATTTTTCGCAACACCCCCTGCCCCGCACAAATGAAANCGCCCGCCTCTTTCGAGGCGGGCGCTTCGCAACGTACCGGGAACCGGATCAGCCGTTGTACGGCTCGGTCTCGGTTTCCGTGTCGTCCTCGTCGGTCGACGCATCTTCGCTGCTCTCTTCCGGGTTCGCCATCTTCCAGGTGTCGAACTCGTCTTCATTGAGTTCGCCATCGGCGTCGGCGTCATAGGCATCGAAGCCCTCGGACGTCACGTCCGGAGCGATCGCCTGGACTTCGGCGAGGCTCAGGCCACCGCTCATGTCCGTGTCGGCATCAGCAAAGGTGGTATCCTGGGCAAAAACCGGAGCGGCCAGACCAAAGGCAGCGACGGAAGCGATCAGAACAGTCTTTTTCATCTAGGTCTCTCCATTGTTGACCGGTGCTGCGGGCCTGAACCGGGGGGATCTTGTGGCCCGTGCACTTCATCAACGCACCGGTCTCGACTTCGATCCATCGCCGGATGCGAAATTTCGCGGAAATCGTCATGACAGCGTTACCGCATGCTGGATTTGCGCGACGGCAACCGGTATCGCTCACAAGGTTGATAAGGAAAAGCAGGAGCCTCCCATGAGTTCACTGACCGGACGCGTGGCCGTTGTCACCGGCGCATCGAGCGGCCTCGGCCGCCGGTTTGCCCATCTTCTCAGCGATGCAGGTGCCTCGGTTGCGCTGATGGCCCGCCGCGAGGATCGCCTTGCAAGCGAAGTCGAAGCCATCAAGGAAAAGGGCGGCAAGGCCATCGCGCTGCCCCTCGATGTCGTGGATGCCGAGGCCATCGGTCCGGCTCTCGACAAGGCCCAGGATGCACTCGGTCCGATCTCGATCATGGTGAACAATGCCGGCGTCGGCGGCGACGGTGCCGCCCTGACCATGCCGGTGGAGCGCTTCGACAACACGTTCGACGTCAATGTGCGCGGCGTTTTCTATGGCGCGCGCGAGGCTGCCAGCCGCATGATCAACAGCGGCGTTGCCGAACGCGAAGAGGCGCGGATCATCAATATCGCCTCCATGGCCGCCTTCGCGACCCTGCCCGGCCTGTCCGTCTATTGTGCCTCCAAGGCGGCCGTCGTGGCGATGACCAAGAATCTCGCGCGCGAGTGGGCGAAATACCGCATCGGCGTGAATGCGATCTGCCCGGGCTATATCGAGACCGAGATCAATTCCGACTGGTTCGCCTCGGAGGGCGGCCAGCGCCAGATCCAGGGCTTCCCGCGCCGCCGGCTGATGGACGCCTCATCCCTCGATGCGACCTTCATGATGCTCGCCGGCGACGGGTCGCGCTTCATGACCGGAACCGCCATCACCATCGACGACGGACAGACGCTCTGACGCGCCGCCCGGCACCTGACTGATGACGGATGGAACGCCTTCGCATTGCGCGCGTTGGTTTAGTGGACCAATCAGAAGGAGAGTTGGGTATGAAATCGAGTCATTGGCTTGTTCTGCTGTCCGCCGCCGGCATCCTGGCTGCCTGTTCCGACGGGCCGGCCGAAAACACCGGTGAGGACGTCGATTCCGCCATCGAGGACGTGACGGGCGAGGATACCGACGCGTTCGAGGAAGCCGGCGAGAACGTCGACGAAGCCACCGAAGACGTGGACGACGAACCGCAACGCTTCTAGATCAATCCCATCGCAGTTGGGATCGATGAACTAGGAGATCGGCCGGGCCAGAAGGGTGTTCACACGCCCTTCGAACGCCCGGCCGACCCGTATTTCGGTACCATCGTTCAGGCGCAGCGTCTTGCTGCCCGTCGGCGTCGCGGCGGTCCGGGCGACCCGGCGCAGATTGACGATCGCCGACCGGTGCACCCGCGCGAACTGGTGATCGTCGAGATTTTTCTCCATCGCCGTCATCGTCGCACGCATCAGCCAGGACCGCGCTCCGGCGTGGATGCGCACATAATCGCCCTCGGCCTCGATCCAGTCGATGCGGTTCTTTTCCAGACGCATGCGGCCATTGCGATCGCGGATCCACAGATCCGGATGCCCCTCCCCGTCATGACCGCGCAGTGTGTGGACCAGCGCTTCCAGCTCGTCCGCCCACGCCGTCGCATCGCGGCTGGCCAGTTGCGTGCGGGCCCGGCCCAGCGCCTCGTCCAGACGCTCCATCTCGACAGGCTTGAGCAGATAGTCGATGGCCGCGGCCTCGAACGCCTTTACCGCGTGAGCCTCGTAGGCAGTCACGAAGATGATCTCCGGCCGCACGGTCTGTGACAGGATGGACGCGATCTCGAACCCGTCGAGCTGCGGCATCTGGATGTCGAGGAAGACGACATCCGGGTTGAGTTCGCGCGCGGCTTTCGCGGCAGCGTGACCGTCCCGGACCGCCGCCACCACATCGACCCAGGGCCGCCGCGACAGCAGGATTTCCAGCCGGCGCAGGGCCAGCGGTTCGTCATCGACCAGAAGTACGCGCATCGCTCTCCTCCTCCCGTTCCGTGATTTTCGGCGCTCTCGATCGCTCCAGCGGCATCGTGATCACCGCTGCAAACCCGCCCTCCGGCTGCGGCCCGGCCTCCAGTCGCCCGGTATCGCCGTACAACACGGCCAGACGGGCGCGGATATTGCTCAGGCCCACGCCTCCACCGCTGTAGGCGCGCGTGGAGACCCCGCCCGACCCTGTATCCGTCACCCGGAGCTCCAGGGTATCGTCCGACAGTGCCTTTGCCTCGACAGTCACGCGGACCGCACGGGTTGTCTGGGACACCGCGTATTTGACGGCATTCTCCAGCAAGGGCTGCAGGATCATGGTCGGCACCAGTGCATCCTCCACCACGGGATCGATATCGACCGCGATTTTCAGACGGTCGGCAAAGCGCGTCTGCTCGATCTCCAGATACAGGCGCTGAGCATCAATCTCCCGGCGCAGCGGAACCCGGTCGTCGGGCGCGGCATCCAGGGTAAAGCGCAGGAATTTGGACAATTGCGTGAGCATCTTGTCCGCTTCGTTGGCCCGGGCATCGAGCAAGAGCGAGGAAATCGCATTGAGCGTGTTGAACAGGAAATGCGGGTTGAGCTGGAAGCGCAGCATTTTCAGCTGTGATTCCTGGGCCAGCATGATCGAATTGTAGAGCTGGCGCTCCTGCGAACGCAGCCGCTTTGCTGCGTCCAGTGCCAGATAGAAGCCGATCCAGCCGACAAAGACCGGGAAGTTCAGGAACATCCAGCGCGGCGCCAGATAGAGCAATAGCGGCAGACCGGTGTCGACAGGTTCGCCATTCCGCATCGGCGGCTCGCCCGGAAGCACCTGGAAATAGGAGAACCAGATGGCACAGACATAGATCATCGTCAGAATGATCGCGACCCCCAGCGCCAGGGCGGCGCGCCGGTAGAGCGGCCAGAGCCGGGTCGGTTTGAGGACGAGGAAGTGCGCCAGGGACGAGGCGGTCATACCGATCCCCTCGCCAAGCACAACACGCCAGGCCGTGCTGATGCTGTCGCCGCCATTGATCAGATTGGCCGTCGAGAACACGACCATGGCGGTCCAGAAAACACCCTGGAACGTCCAGAACCAGCGGGCATTCAGCCCGTCCCAGACCTCGGTTCGCCCGAACAGCCGCGCACGCAGCCATTCCTGTGCATCATCCTCCTCCGACACCCCGCCGGGTGCGGCGCGCCCCTGGTCGAGCAGCAGGTAGAAACCGCCATAGGCCGCGAACACCCAGTAATGCACCAGCATGATGCGCAACATGCGTTCGGTGCCGCTGTCCAGCGTTTCGGGGGGCGGCAGAAGCGGCCCGACAAGCACCAATACCACAGCCGAATAGATCGCCACGCCCACCAGAGCGAGCGCTGCCGCGAGCGCAAGGCGCGCGGCCGGCCCCCAGCGGCGTACCTCGGACAAGGCCAGCGCCATGCCGATCGACAGGCCGGCCCCGACCGTATCGCTGAGCAAGGGACGCCAGGCCGTCGCGGCCGACCCGCCAAAGGCGTCCCAGCCATAGGCCAGCGTCACAAGGCTGAAACAGCCCCAGAAGATTCCGGTGAAGATGAGCAGTCCGCGAAAGCCCAGTGCCGTACTCGGTGCACTCCGGTGTCTCGCCGGAACAAACGCGGTCTCGATATCCCTCTGCATCGCGCCAGTATATGCAGGACCGCGGCCGCACTGGAAACGCCCGTCAACGTCGCTGGTCGTGCTTTTCAGCCCGTTCACCGAAGAATTCCGGACTTTTCGCCGCGACCAAGACCGCTGGTCGCGTTTTCCGCGATGATCGACGCTTTGCCGGCGAAGTGTCGCACGCCCCCATGACAGCGTGGATGGAGACGAGCGGGGGGACCGCGCGTCGGGGCGCGAATGCGCCTGTCTCAATCCATGCCTACGAGGGAAAAATGAGCGGACATTACAGATACATGCCGAGAATGCGCACAGCGCTGCTCGGCGGCGTTGCGCTGAGCCTTGCCGCCGCCGGCGCACCTGCACTGGCGCAGGACGAGCCGGAGTCCGGCAATGATATTGTCGTGGTCACCGGCACGCGTATCCAGTCGCCCAACGTGGTCTCCAGCAGCCCGGTGACATCGGTCAGCGAAGTCGAGCTGGAGTTCCAGCAAGAGGCGAATATCGAGCGGATATTCCGCAACCTTCCATCGACCATCCCCGGCGATGGCCAGAACGTCAACAATGGCACCTCCGGCGCCGCATCGATCAACCTGCGTGGCCTCGGGACCAATCGCAGCCTGGTTCTGGTCGACGGCAAGCGCCTGACGCCGTTCTCGCTGACCGGCACCGTCGATACCCAGACCATTCCCGTGAACATGCTCGAACGGGTCGACGTGGTCACCGGCGGGGCGTCCGCGGTCTACGGCTCCGATGCCATGTCCGGCGCGATCAACTTCATCCTGAAGAATGATTTTGAAGGCGTGGAGCTGAGCTATGAGGGCCGCGCATCGGAACAGTCGGACGGCGAGCAGCACAATCTGTCCGTCCTGCTCGGCACCAATCTCGACAATGGCCATGGCAATGTGATGGCCAGCCTGGGCTATACCCAGCGGATGGGCGTGCAGTTCGGCGATCGCCCGTTCGGGCTTGTCGGCGTCTCGTCGACCAACGGATCCGGTCTCGGCGGCGCCCCGCTGCTGCCCGAAGAGGCCGACTGCCAGTCACCGAACGGGGTCGATGACACGGCCTCCGGCTCGACCACTGCCATTCCGACCGCGCTGGACCTGCCGGGCCAGACCCTGCAATTCCGCAATGACGGCACGCTGGGACCGCGCTGTTCGCGGTTCAACTTCAACCCGTTCAACTACTACCAGACACCACAGGAGCGGTTTAATCTCGATTTTGTCGGCCGCTACGAGATCAACCGGCATTTCGAGCTCTACGGCCGCGGCAATTTCACCGCGACGAATGTGACGCAGCAGATCGCGCCCTCCGGCGTGTTCGGCAATGTGTTCACTGTGCCGCTGATGAATCCCTTCCTGTCGGCCTCGGCCCGCCAGTCGATCCTGGACCAGATCAACAGCTTTGCAACGAATGCGGGCGTCGGCGTGTTCGATCCGACGACCGGCGCGATCGACAATAATTCCAACGGCGTTTTCGATCTCAGCGACTCCATTTCGGTGCCGATCCGCCGCCGCACGCTGGAACTGGGCACACGCTCGGAAGCCTTCGATGCCAACCAGTTCCATCTCGTTGCCGGCCTGCGCGGTGATCTGTGGGGCGACTGGAGCTATGACCTGTCCTACCAGCACGGCGAGTCCGACCGGACCCGGGTGCGCGCCGGCTACACGAATGTGACCAATATCGCGACGGCGCTGAACACGGTCGACGCGACGACCTGTATCACGCCGAACGGACAGGTCGGCCCATCGACCTGCGTGCCGCTGGATCTGTTCTCCGGCGGTTTCGGGACCATCACCGACGCCATGGCGGGTTATGCCTCGGTAACGGCATTGCTGCAGGAGAAGACGACGCAGGACATCCTGTCCGCTTCGGCAAGCGGGCCGGTGTCCGGCTGGCAGATGCCCTGGGCAGACAATCCGGTCGATGCGGCGTTCGGGATCGAATACCGCCAGGAAACGGCATCGACCCTGCCCGACAACTGCCTGCAAACCCCGCCGACCAGCTGTCAGGGCGGCGCCGGCGGCAATGTGCTGCCGGTCTCCGGTTCCTATGACGTCTACGAGGCCTTCGGCGAGATGTTCATCCCGCTGGCCGAGGGGCGGCCCCTGTTCGAGGACCTCAATGTCGAGCTGGGCTATCGTCTTTCGGATTATTCCATCTCCGGCCAGTCGGCGACCTGGAAGGCCGGTATCAACTGGTCTCCGGTCGAAAGCCTGCGTCTGCGGGCCATGCTGCAGCAGGCCAACCGGGCCCCGAACATCGGCGAGCTGTTCAGCCCGATCACCACGGGCCTGTCCAACGCGACGTTCGACCCCTGCTCGGCCGGCAATCCCAACCCGATCGACGCCAATCTGCGCGCGCTGTGCGAAGCGACCGGCGTGCCGCCGGCGCTGGTCGGTGTCGTCGGCGATATCGTGTCGGGACAGGTCAACCAGTTCGGCGGTACCCAGCCGAATGCACTGCCCGGTCCGGAAACGGCCGAAACCCTGACGCTGGGCCTGGTCTGGTCGCCCAGCCTCAACCTGCCCCGCCTCACCGATCCGCTGATCTCGATCGACTACTACGATATCCAGATCGACGACTTCATCGGAACGTTCTCGGGACAGGAGGCGATGGATGCGTGCTACGTCCTGGCGGATCCGGCCGGCTGTGCCGGGATCGTGCGGATCAATGGATCGCTGGCAACGTCGGGGGCCGGCCTTCCCGGCTACAACACCAATCTGTCCTTCCGCCGGGCCGAAGGGATCGAGATCAGCGCCAATACGGGCTACGACCTGGGCAACTGGGGCAATCTCGATATCAACGTCAACGCCAACTACTACCTGACCAACGAGCTGCAATCGGCGCCCTTCTCGGCGGTGGTCGACTGCAACGGGTATTACGGCACGACCTGCGATCCGGTGCCGCAACTGCGTATCGTGCAGCGCACGACGTGGCGCTTCGACGATGTCGAACTGTCCTACCTGTGGCGTCACCTGTCCGGCATGGACGCGCAGACAGGCGAGGCCGCAAACCTGTTCCCGGCCTTCCGTTCGATCGAAGCCTACGACTATTTCGATCTCGCCGGGTCCTACCGGCTGAGCGACAATGTCCGTTTCAACGCGACGGTCACCAACATCTTCGACGAGGATCCGCCGGTCATCGGCAACTCGACGGGGACAACCTCGTTCAACTCCGGCAACACCTTCCCCAGCCTCTATGACGTGCTGGGCCGGGTCTACACGGTGGGTGTGACGGTCAACTTCTAGGCCCCGACCAGCCGGCACATCCCTGTGCGGCGGCCCGGTCTTTCGGGCCGCCGTTCTTTTTATTCCGGATCGCGCAGCTCAACACGGACGCCGTCGGACAGGCCCGCGCCGGGATAGAGGATGATGCGGCGGCCCGGCTCGATCCCCGACAGCACCTCTGCGGTCTCGCCATTGTCGTGACCGATCTCGACCGGCGTCAGACGGGCCCGGCCGTCCTCGACCCGGTAGACGGCCCAGCTGCCATCCTCGCGGAACAGCGCCGCGACGGGCACCTGTACGGCTTCGCCGGTCTCCCACACCGTGATCGCCGCCTCGATCCGGTAGCCATGGCCCAGCCGCCGCCAGCTGTCGGCCGGCGCGTCGAAATCGAGGATCACATTGACCCGCTGTTCCTCGACCCCCAGCGCCGAGACCTTGAGGAAGCCATAGGGCTCGACCCGGCGCACGCGCGCCGGTAACGGATCGTCTCCCGCACCCCAGCCGGTGATCCGGGCGGCGGCACCCGCTTCAACCTGCACGGCTTCGGTGGAGAGAAATTCCGCCACGACCTCCAGATCCGCCGGATCGCCGATCTCCATCACGACAGCCCCAGGTGCGAGCGGCGTCTCGCTTTCCTGCAGCACACGCAGCACGACACCGCCGACGGGAGCCCGGATATCCAGCACACTGCCATTGCCGCCCGGCGCGCCGTCCGGCCCGAGCAGCCGGACACGCGCGGCTTCCACTTCCGCCTGCCGCATATTGACCGACGCCCGCGCCCGGTTGTCCGCTGCCCGGGCCGCGCGCAGCTCGCTGGCCACGCGATCGAGTTGTGCCTGGGACGCGATGCCGCTGTCGAACAGCGCGCGGATACGCGCATGTTCCGACCGTGCAAGCTCCAGCGTGGCGGCGGTACTCTCGGCATCGGCGCGGGATGCGGCCAGGCCGGCCTCGGCGAGATCGACCGCAGCGCGCGCCTCGGCTTCGGTGCGGGCGTCCAGGAAGGCCGGTTCGCTGGGCAGGAGACGGGCGACCACATCGCCCGCCGCAACGGCATCGCCGGCTTCGGCCGCAACCCGCAGCAGGCGGCCGCCGACCGGGGCTGCGACGGCATAGACATCGCGGATCCGCGTCCGCCCCTCATCGCTCACCGTGACCGACATGGGCCCGCTCATCACCTCGCCCATATCGACCGGCACCGGCCGCGGGCGGAAGGCCAGGACCAGAAGGACGATGACGATCAGGGCGGCCGATCCCCAGAACACGGTCCGGAAGCTGAGTTTCATGCGAGCGATCTCCTATTCGCCGGACTTGAGCACGGCGACCATGTCCAGCTTGTCCAGCCGGGAGCGGATCATGAGGGCAGATGATATCGCGATCACCAGCACGACACCGGCCGCATAGCCATAGGTGCGCGGGCTGATCACGAAGGGCAGGCGGAACAGGTCCGAGCTCATCGCCTGGGAAAAGCCCCAGGCCAGCCCTGTTCCCAGAAGTGCACCGACCGGCAGGGCCAGCAGCGTCAGGATGGCAATCTCGCCAAGCAGCACATAGGCGACCTCGCCGCGCGTGAAGCCCAGAACGCGCAGCACGGCGAGTTCATGCTCGCGTTCGGAAAACGAGATCCGCACACTGTTGTAGACCACGCCGATCGCGATCAGGGCCGCGAACCCCGTATAGATGATGATCGAGGTGCCCAGGCTCTGGTCCAGCAGTTCGACGAAGCGGTCCTCGGCCTCGCTCTGCAGCGAGACGCCGGCAATGCCCGGCGTATCCTTGAGCCGGGCGTAGAGGGCGCGGGTTTCATGGGCATCGACCCGCAGGGACGCGCCCGACAGCACGCGCCCTTCGCCCAGCAGGCGGTTCAGGTCGCCGATCTCCATCTGCAGTCCGGAACCGACGAGGGTAGTGGTGACGGCCGAGACCGGCAGTTCGAAAACCGGGCGCCGCCCTTCTGTGACCTCGACCTCGATCCGGTCGCCGGCGGCTATGGACAGCTTGTCGGCCAGGTCCTGCGACATGACCAGGGCGCCCGGCGGGGCCTCGACGCTGCGATTGTCCAGATCGACCATGCGCGACAGGCGCGCCCCGCGCGGCACACCGGACAGCGCCGTGCGCTCCTCGGCGGCACCGTGCCGCAGCCGCACCGCCACCTGCCGCACAGGCTCGGCCTCGATCACGCCCGGCATGCGGCGCAGCGAATGAAAGGCCTCCCGGGAGCGCGGCTCGACAAAGGACACGGAGACGTCCTGCCGGTTGGCGCTGTTGAAATAGACGTCGATCATCACATCGACACTGTCGAGGAAGAAGAGTGTTCCGATCAGCAGACCGCCGGACACGGACACGCCGGCCAGGGTGAAAGCCGAGCGTCCCGGCCAGCGCAGGATCTGCCGGAACACCATCCGGGTCTGGCGATCGAGCATCTGCCAGCGCGTCAGGCCGGCGCCGATGGACTTGGAATAGTCCGGCGGCGGCGGGGCCCGCATCGCCACGGCCGGATCGAGCCGGGCCGCCCGCCAGGCGGCCAGGGCGCCACCGCCGCCCACGGCGAGCGCCGTCACGAGGCAGGCCGACAGGTAGACCCCCGCCTCGAGACGGAAGATCAAGAAGGGGAAGTGGTAGTATTCGGTATAGAGCACCGCCATCTGCCGGCCGAGCCAGGTGCCCAGGCCGAGCCCGATCGCCAGGCCCAGCACCCCGATCGCACCGGCGAACTTCACATAGTGCCAGACCACGTCGCCATCGTGATAGCCGAACGCCTTGAGCAGGCCGATTTCGGTCCGCTCCATCGCCACGAGCCGGGTGAGGACGACATTCACCAGAAAGGCGGCCACGGCGAGAAAGATCGGCGGCAGCACCCGCGCCATGGTCGACAATTGGGTGATCTCGCTGGAGATGAAGGCGTCGGAGATCTGCTGCTCCCGGCCGTAGGCACCCGGCGCGCCATAGGGCGCCAGCAGCCGGTCCAGGGCACCGGTCACCGCGGCCTCAGGATAGCCCGGTTCGAGCGTCACGACGGCCTCGGTAAAGGCGCCGTCGCGGTCGACGGCCTGGGCAAGGGCCTCGCGCCCCATCCAGACAACGCCGAACAGGCGGGCATCCGGCACAAGCTGCCCCGGCGCCACGGCATAGACATGCTCCGGCGACAGGGCGATCCCGACAATCCGCAGCGACTCCCGTCCGCCATGCAGCGTCAGGGAGACTGTGTCCCCGACTGCAATGCCGTGTGCCCGGGCGAAGGCGTCCAGCAGAACAGCCTCGTCCCGCTGGCCGCGGCGCGGCAGGCGGCCCTCCGACAGATGGATGTGATTGACGGCGGGGCGGCCGCTGTCCGGCAGGGAAATCGCCTGGCCGCTGGCCGGGGCGTCCATGCCGGGAATGTCGAACAGGACATGCGAGGTCACCCGCGTCTCGGCCGCAGCCACGCCGGGAATGTCGCGGATATCGGCGAGGAGCCGGTCGGGCGCCCGCACCACCGGCGCCCAGACATCGGCAAACCGGTAGCGGTCGTAATAGGCGCGCCGGGTTTCCTGCAGCGAGTCGAGCATGCCGGCCGCCACGACGTGAACCGCGATGCCGGCGGCGACGACAAAGGCGATCGCGATGGCCTGCATCTTGGTTGCCCAGAGGTCACGCAGGAGTTTGCGGTCGAGCTTGCGCGGCACGAGGCGCGCCATGTCGAACCGCCCGCCGCCTACCATGCCAGATCCTCCGGATTGGCCCGTTCGGTGTTGACGCGGACATTGCCGACCTGCCCGTCGGAAAAGGTGATGACGCGATGCGCCATGTCCGCGACGCCGGCGTTGTGGGTGATGATGATCGTCGTCGCGCCCAGTGTCTCATTGACCGTCTTGAGCGCCTGCAGCACGCGGATGCCGGTCGCACTGTCCAGCGCGCCGGTCGGCTCGTCGCACAGCATGACCTCGGGCCGCTTGGCGATCGCCCGCGCGATCGCGACACGCTGCTGCTCACCGCCGGACAGTTCGGCCGGGAAATGATCCGCGCGCTTTTCCAGCCCGACCAGCTCGAGCGCCTCGCCGGCGGACAGACCGTTCTGCGCGATCTCCGTCACCAGTTCGACATTTTCCCGGGCCGTCAGGGAGGGCATGAGATTGTAGAACTGGAAGACGAAACCGACATGCCGGCGCCGATAAAGGGTCAGCGCCCGGGTCGAGGCCCGGGTGAGATCTTCGCCGCGGAACAGGAATTCGCCGCCGGTCGGGCGGTCCAGGCCGCCCAGTATGTTGAGCAGCGTGGACTTTCCCGACCCGGACGGCCCCAGCAGGACCACCAGATCACCCTCGGGAATCTCCAGATCGACCCCGCGCAAGGCATGCACGGCAGACGCACCGCTGCCATAGACTTTCGTCAGGCCGCGCGTGCGAAAACACGCCGTGTCTCGACTGCTCTGGCCCCGCGTGTCCTGCATGGGCTCCATCCACCCTTCACCGGCCCTCTATACCACGACGCGGCAGGCAGGACGTGCGCCCGGACGCCGCACAGCCCCTCTCGCACCGGATGATGGCACACGCTGACGGGCCCGACGTATAAAATATCGAGCACAAATTGCGCCTCGCCCCTAGCCGAGCCACTGAAAGCTCTGTTAATATTCTCTTAACAGGGTCAAGCGAACGGGATGTCCATGAAACGTCAGTTGTTGAGCGGTGCGGCCGCAACCGCGCTCGTCATGTCTTCCGCCATCTTCAGCCAGGGTGCCCTGGCCCAGGAAACGGCCAGCCAGGGTCCTGTCCGGGCCATGGGTGGCGACATCAATCCGTTCGGCGGGGACATCAATCCCTTTGGTGGCGACATCAATCCGTTCGGCGGGGACATCAATCCCTTTGGTGGCGACATCAACCCGTTCGGAGGGGACATCAATCCCTTTGGCGGCGACATCAACCCGTTCGGAGGGGACATCAATCCCTTTGGCGGCGACATCAATCCGTTCGGCGGGGACATCAATCCCTTTGGCGGCGACATCAATCCGTTCGGCGGGGACATCAATCCCTTTGGTGGCGACATCAACCCGTTCGGCGGGGACATCAATCCGTTCCAGGCGTCGCAGAGCCCGTTCTACGGTTTCGTCAGCCCGTTCTGGGGCAATGTCGAACCCTATTGGGGTGACATCAATCCCTTTGGCGGCGACATCAATCCCTTTGGCGGCGACATCAATCCCTTTGGCGGCGACATCAATCCGTTCGGCGGGGACATCAATCCCTTTGGCGGCGACATCAACCCCTTCGGCGGCGACATCAATCCGTTCTGGGGCGATCTCTCGACCGTGGGCGGCGACATCAATCCCTTCGGCGGGGACATCAACCCGTTCGGCGGCGACATCAATCCGTTCTGGGAAACCGCCGGCGGTGTCTGGGGTGTGATGAATCTCGGCTGGGACCAGATCGATCCGGAAACCGGCGACTACCAGCCGATCGCCGATGGCCTCAACCTGATCTTCGACGAGGCGGAAAACGTCTTCGGCGAGGCCATCCAGAGCGCGACCGGAAAGTCGATGAACGACGCTTTCCTCAACGCGCTCCTCGACGATTTCGGCATCGATCCGGCCGATCCGGCGTCTCTGGCGAGCATGGATGCCGCCGACCGTTCCGAGTTTTTCCTGACCTTCTACGACAATCTGATGTCCTATACCGGCATCGACCATGTCGATCACTGGATGGCCGCGGCGAACTGGTACCCGGCCCTGTCGCAGATGTATGGCGGCGGCGATCGCGTCCGCATCGGCCTGATGGATTTCTCCACACGGTCCGGCGACGGCTATTTCCAGCTCAGCCAGGGCGATTTCGGTTCGCGTGACTTCCATCACGGCGCCGCGGTCCGCAGCCTGATCAACGCACCGCTCGACGGTAGCGGCGTGATGGGGGTGGCCCAGAATGCCGACCTCGTCTCCTTCGACCCCTATGACGACACCCAGACCACTGACTGGGGCACGGTCGAGCTGGGGATGAGCTATCTCGCCCTGATGCAGACGGACATCGTGAACCTGTCGATGGGCGTGTCCGGCTGGACGCTGGCGCCGGAATGGGAGCGTATCTTCACGAGCCCCTTCGTGCGGCTGTTCGGCGACGACACGCTTTTCGTTCTGGCCGCCGGCAATGACGGCGCCGCCCAGACGGTCGATGTGGACTGGACCGGCGTCAACACCGTCGAGAACCTCCTGATTGTCGGCTCCGTCGATCCGGGCGGCCACATCTCCAGCTTCTCCAACCGTCCGGGCGAGGCCTGCCTGACGGTGCGGGGCAGCTGCCAGCCCGGCCATCGCCTGATGGACCGTTTCCTGGTCGCTCCGGGCGAGCTGATCCTGGTCGATGATGGCGATGGCGGTGTGGTCCGCGTGTCCGGCACGTCCTTTGCCGCACCGCTCGTTTCCGGCGCCGCCGCGCTGGTCAAGGGTCATTGGGGCTGGCTGGAGGGTGCCGATCTTGCCGATGTCCTGCTGCAATCCGCCACCGATCTGGGCGATGAGGGTGTGGACGCCGTCTACGGCCACGGGCTTCTGAACGTGGCCGGCGCCATGGCGCCCATCGACGCCGGCGATCTCTACGTCGTCGACCGCCGCGGCCGCCAGGTTTCGGCCAGCGACGTGATGATCGATGGCGGCCGCCTGCGCTTCCGCTACGGTTCCAGCGATACGGTCGTGCTGTTCGAGAACGTCAACGACACCTTCCGCGATTTCGAGATCTCGGTGGACGCGCTGACGGCGGGCTCCAGCCTCTCGGACAATGTTTCCAGCATCTATGCCGAGACCTATATCTACGAGCGCACCACAGGCAGCTCGGGTGCGAGCTTCACCGATGCCGGCCTGATGGACCGTCCGGTCCTACGCCGCGGCAATCTGGAAGTCACCGCCTTTGCCGGCGCCACCGATCTGCAGGGCCGCGGCCTGTCGCGCGAGCTGGGCTTCCAGACCGGGCTTCGCTTTGCCGACCGCAGCACGGGTCGCGATGTCATGCTGGGTGTCGGCGAAGGGGCGCTCGCCCTGACGGGGAATGACGGGTTCGGCCTGTTCTCGGATCACCGCCCGGAGACCGGCGGCGTGAACCCCGTCCTCGGCTTCGCATCGGGCGGCGTCTTTGCCGCCAGCGGCTTCCAGCTCTCCGAGCGGACACGCCTGACAGTCGGCTCGACGATGAATCACGAAGAGCGGACCTATCTCATCCCCGGCACGGGCGAGGAGCGGCCGCTGCATGACGGTCTCGCCGCCTACCAGGCGATGGCGCTGAACGTGGCGATCGAACACCGGCTGACGGATACCACCACCCTGCACGGCGCGGTGACACAGCTGCACGAGAGCACCGGCCTGCTGGGTGCCCAGGGCACCGGACCGCTCGACTTCTCCGGCGGCGCCGATACCAGCGCCTTCTCGATGGGTGTGGACACCGAGCTTACGCCGCGCCTGCGGCTGAGCGCCTCGACCACGGCCGCCGTGACCCGTCAGACCGCGTTCGACAGCGGCCTTCTGGACCTCGACGACAATATCGTCTCGACCGCCGCGCAAATGAGCATCCAGTATTCCGGCATCGCCGGTGAGGCCGACGCCATCCGCGTCAGCCTGATGCAGCCGCTGCACGTGGAGACGGGCTCCCTGCGTTACACGGCAGCCCGTGTGACCGACCGGGAGACCGGAGCGCTGGGCTTTGACAGCCAGGTCTGGGAACTGGGTGGGGAACGTCCGCTCTACACCGAATTCCTCTATTCCACGCCGCTGCCCGGCATCCAGGGCGAAGCCAGCCTGTTCGCCCGCCAGCAGGTCGCCGGCAATGCCTTCGACCGGGCCCGGAACGATCTGGCCGCCGGTGCCAGCTTCCGCATGCGCTTCTAACCCGTGCTCCTCCCGCTCGGGCGAGCCTTATTCGCCAGCTAAATCAAGGCCCTTTCGCAATCGCGAAGGGGTTTTGGTTTATATTAACTTGCATGCCCTAACCTCCCGCGCGGTGGACCTGCCGAGTTGGGGAGGCAAGTAAGTCAATGCAGCGGCTAATCCTGGCGATCGCAGGCGCGTGTCTGCTGCTCGGTGCAGTGTGCGGACCTGCGTCCGGTCATGTCCGCACGGACGATGTGCCGCCCGCAAACAGCTATCGTCAGGCCGTTGAATCGGCCCAGGCGGTCATGATGGCCTCGCCGCAGGAAGCGCTCGAACGCGCACGCACGGCCGAAGCCCTGATCCCGACCATCACCGATTTCACCGATCCGGCCACGGCCCAGGCAACGGTCTGGTGGCTGCAGGCGGAAGCCCTTCTGCGCCTGGCCCGGTTCGAGGACGCCCTCCCCGTCGCCGAACGCGCGCTCGAGGCGCTGGGCGAGACCCCGCCGAACAGCAAGCTTCACGCAGATATTCTCACCGCGCTGGGCCGCATCAACAAGATGCTGGGCGGCCATGGCGAGGCGCTGGAAAACTACCAGAATGCCTACGACATCTACCGCGACATCGGCGAGCCGCGCAGCGAATCCATTACCCTGCAGGGCATTGCCTCGCTCTATACCGATGCACGCCAGTACGAGCGCGCGGTCGAGTATTTCCGTCATGCCCTGGAACGCTATCAGGACCCGGCGCTCGGCCTGTCGGCCAACAACAATATCGCCAATGCGCTGACCCAGCTGGAACGCTATGACGAGGCGGAACTGGCTTTCGAGGCGGCGCTGACCCTCGCGCGCGACATGGAGAGCGCGTCGCTGGAGGCCCGCATCCTCGAAAACCTGGCGATCATGCAGGTCGAGGCCGGACGCTATGACAACGCCGCCGCCAGTATCGACCTGGCCTTCGAACGTGTCAGCGACATGCCGGATCTGGAGTGGACGCGTTTCTTCTGGGGCGTGCGCTCAGAGATTGCCTATGCGCGCGGCGATATCTCGACCGCGATCAGCCATATGGAACGCGTCTTCGAAGGACGCGACCTGACCACGACCACGCAGGCTTACATCACCTATCACGAGATGGCGGCGCAGCTCTACGAGTCCGAAGGCGACTGGCGCCAGGCGATGGCGCATCTGCGCGCTTTCAAGCGCCTCGATGACGACCGCGCGGAATTCGCTGCCTCGGCCAATACGGCCCTCATCAATGCCCAGTTCGACTTCGCCATCCAGGAAATGGAGATCGACCGGCTGCGGATCGAGGGCCTGCAGCGCGAGCTCGCCCTGCAGAGCTCGCGGGCCAGCCAGCGTGTGATCGTCGCGACCGCGGCGCTGGCCCTGGTGTTGATGCTGCTGATCGTCGCCGTCGTGCGCCAGCGCTCGGCCAAGGAACGTGCCCGCATCCTGGCCCGCACGCTGTACGAGGACTCCCAGACCGGCCTGCCGTCACGCGCCGCGCTCGAGCGCAGCCTTGAGGAGCGGGCCGTGCGTTCGGACGTACCGCCCAATGTGATCGCGCTGCAGCTCAATCGCCGCAAGCATCTGGAGAGCGTTCTGGGCTTCACCAAGTTCGCCGAGATCCAGGCCCGCATGGCCGCCCGCCTGCGCGAGATCGAGCTGGTCGACACGGTCTACAGCATCTCGCCCGGCATGCTGGGCATTCTGGCGACCTGCCGCACCGCCGACGACGCCCTGGCGCTGGCCCGGACCTGCGTGGAGCGGCTGGCCGAACCCGTCCGGATTGCAGATCTGGATATCGACGTCTCCGTCCGCGGCGGCGTCGGGATCGGCGACGATCCGGAATTGTGCATCCGCCACGCCACGATTGCCGTTCACCAGGCGCAGCAGCATCGCGAGGCCGCAGCCCTGTTCGACGCCGGCCAGTATGGCGATCCGTCGCGCAATCTGACCCTGATGACCCGCATGCTCCAGGCGACCCGGTCGGGCGATATGAGCATGCATTACCAGCCCAAGCTGAACCTGCGCACCGGCCGCTACCAGTCTGCCGAAGCGCTGTGCCGCTGGTTCGACCCGCAGCAGGGCTTCATTCCGCCGGCGGCCTTTATCCATCAGGCCGAAGAGATGGGGCATATCCGCGCGCTCACCGAATGGGCGATCCAGCGGGTGATCGACGACCAGCGGCGGTTTGCCGAAGCCGGTCACGATATCTGCGTTGCGACCAATATCTCCGGCGCACTCGTCTGCGATACGGATTTCGTCAATATCGCCCTCGATCTTATCAAAACCGCCGCCGGCCGGATCACGTTCGAGATCACGGAAACCGCCGTGATGGACGATCCGGAACTGGCCATCGCCAACCTGAACCGCATCAATAAGGCGGGTGTGCGCCTGTCGATCGATGATTATGGCTCGGGTCTCTCGTCACTGGCCTATCTGCGCACACTGCCCGCGCGCGAACTCAAGCTCGACCGCGCCTTCGTGCAGCATGTGGCGACGTCGGAACGCGACCGCATGGTGGTGAAGTCGACCGTCGACCTCGCGCACAATCTCGGCCTCGACCTCGTCGCCGAAGGTGTCGAGGACGATGCGGGCCTGGCGATCGTGAAACTGCTGGGCTGCGACTGGGCGCAGGGCTTCGGCCTGTCCAGGCCGCTGCCGGTACCGGAGCTGGTGGCCTTCCTCGACGCGGCCAGGGCGGCGGGAGCGGTCGAACTGCCGGCCCCCACCTTCACCCCGCGCCAGATCGGCACGCGCTAGTTTTCAGCGGTCGCATTTTCGAACCGCAAAACCGGTTCCCACTTTTGCTGAAAATGCTCCGGACACGCGACCGGTCAATCCTCCTCATCCTCCGGATCGACGGGCAGGGGCTGCCATTCATAGGCTTCCCGCCCCAGATGCCGGGCATACCAGTCCAGTTCGGCATTGATGCGGAACAGGCGGTGCGACAGGTCCGAGAAGGAATGCCCCTCGCCCGGCGCCAGGTAGAGCCGCGTCTCGACACCCAGATTGCGCAGCGCCTGATACAGCATGATGGATTGTGACGGGTGCACCCGCTCGTCATCCTCGCCGGCAAAGATCAGCGTCGGCGTGGTCACGCGGTAGAGGTCCCGCAAGAGGGATTGCGGCTGGAACACGGTCTCCAGCGCCCCCTCGGCCCAGGCGTCGGCGCCGAACAGCAGACGGCGCGCCTGGCGGGTATCGCTGGTCAGATGGTGCACCGCCCAGTCGACGGCCCCGGCCCCGGACGAGGCCGCGCGGAAGCGGTCGGTCGTGGTGATCAGCCGGTTGGTCATGTGGCCGCCGGCGCTCCAGCCCGACATGATCAGCTGATCCGGATCGGCACGGCCGGTTTCCACGAGATAGTCGACCCCGCTCATCACATCGCGGTCGGCATGGGCAAAATAGGTGCCGTGCATGGCCTGCATGAAGGCGTCGCCATAGCCGGTGCCGCCGCGATAATTCACCCACAGCACGCCATAGCCCTGTGCGGTCATGACCGGCACATAGCGCCCCCATTTCCACATGCCGAACTCGTCCGCCGAGCGCGGCCCGCCATGGGCCTGCACCACCAGCGGCGGCGGACCGTCGCCGGTGTGGACCAGGGGCGGGAAGTAGAAACCCTCGATCACCTGGCCGTCATGGCTGTTCCAGCGGATCAGCTGCTGTTCGGGCAGGTGATAGGGCGCGACGGTGGCCGCACCGATCGTCGTCAGGCGGGTTTCCGCCCCATCGGCCGAGATACGCCAGAGATCGCCATTCGTCGCCGGCGTCTCGAAGAGGGCGACGGCATTGCCCGCCGCATCCAGTGACCAGTCGGCCAGGTGCCGGTCGTGCAGCGACAGCGCCGTCACCTCGCCGGTTTCCGCATCGATACGCACCAGGCCGGAGCGCACACCGTCCTGCACCGCCACGACCAGCGTCTCGCCATCGGGCAGCCAGGCCATGCCGTCGACCTCGAAATCGAACCCCTCGGTCAGGATCCGGCTCTCATCGGTCTCCAGATCGATGACGACGAGATTGTTCTGCACATAGTCCAGCCCCGAGCCGCTGACCCGGGCCTTGTAGGCAATCCGCCGGCCATCGGGCGACAGGCGGGCATTGCTTTCCATCCAGTTGTTGGCGGTGATGCGGCGGAACTGGCCGCCCGGCTCGGGCGTCTCGCTGATCCACAGCTCGCTGTCATAGGCGGAGTCCAGATCGGCGGCCGGCGCGATCCGGATCAGCACGGCACCGCTTGCAGCCACATCATAGCTGCGCACCGACCAGTCGCCCTGCGTCATGCGCTGGCGTGCGCCGCTGTCCACATCGACCCGCCAGAGATGACGGTGACGCGTGGTCTCGAAATAGGGCTCGATCAGCTCGACCCGGTCACGCCGGTCGCGCTGCTCGTCGCTGAGATCGTCGGTCGCCAGGTAGTAGATGAACTGCCCGTCCGGCGACCAGGACATGCTCTGCACAGCGGTGGGGTGGCGGGTCAGCCGGCGCAGATCGCTGCCATCGGCATTGGCCAGGAAGACCTCGTCTTCCTTGCGCCCCTCCGGCGGCTGGTCCGCCGCCAGCATCCGGCCGTCGGGCGAGAAGGCCACCGTATCGGCTTCGTCGAAGCCGGACAGGTAGCTCAGCTGGCCGGAGGCGATATCGAGCACCCAGTAACGGTCGGCGCGTTCGTCCTCGGCCCAGTCGGCATGGGTCATTGTGACAATGGCGCGCCGACCGTCATCGGCCAGCGAGACTTCGCCGATACTGCGAAGCTCGACCATATCGACCGGCGTCATATACCGGTCGGCCGCCGGGATGTCCGGCCGGGCGGCAAGCCTTGCAGGCAGCGGGTCTTCGGCGAAGGCAGGGTGCAGGGATGCGCTCGCGGCCAGCATCGCAGCCACGGCGGAAAAAGCGAATTGGCGGAACATGTTATCCTCGCAGCGCCGCGCCGGCGCCGTCCAGTCAAAGCGTTGGAAGAGTGCCCGGCACCCTGCCCTGCCATAAAGACAGGACAGGGTGCCGGACCCAATCGTCTCGGAGGAAGAGACTTAGAAGCGTGAGCGGAGGCCGACGTAGAACTGGCGTCCGATCGGATCGTTCTGCGGCCCCTTCAGGTTGGCCGTGCTGCCCGAGTTGAAATTGCTCGGCAGGAAGGTGCCGTAATCGTCGAACAGATTGTTGATGCCGGCATAGACCGTGGTGCGGTAATCGTCGCCGAAACGGTAGCGGGCATAGATGTTCGACACGAAGCGGTCGTCGGCCTCGAAGTAGTAGGGATCGCTCGGATCCACATCGAGATCGTCGATGCCGCCGGACTCGTACTTCAGCGTATAGCTGGCGTAGAAGTCGCCGCGGCTCCAGGACAGGCGTGCCCGGGCTTCGTGGGTCGGATCGTACATCGAGCCGTTGGAGTCCTCGCGCACCGGCGTGCCGGCTTCACCGATGAACTCGTACTCGTCGGCCAGCGAGCGCGAATAGCGCAGGTCCAGGCCGAACTCGCCCGGCACGGACTGCACTTCAAAGTCCCACAGCACCGACACGTCGATGCCTTCGGACAGCAGCTCGTTGAGGTTTTCCTGGCGGTTGATCACCTCGATCACCCGGCCGTTCGACGTGTCGCGCGTGACGACGTCGCAGAAACGGTTGTCCGGGAAGTTCGGCGAGCCATAGCACAGGTCGACCGTGGTCTGCGTCGAAACCGAGCCGATCGCGTCCTCGACCTTGATATTGTAATAATCGACGATGAAGACGAGATCTTCGGCAAAGGACGGCGCCCACACCGCACCGATGGTGAAGGTGTCGGCGGTTTCCTCGGTCAGCGTGTTGTTGCCCGCGTTCGGCGCAT
>PANX01000031.1 GCA_002707795.1 Maricaulis sp. | reverse complement strand
CGGCGATGTAGCGGATGTAGTTCTTGATGTCCTCGGGGGTCATGCCCTCGACTTCGCCCGCCTCGAACGCCAGCTCGATGAACTTGTCCTCAAGGCTCACCACCGTCTTGCAGCAATCGGCGATATCGTCCTTCACGCCCTTGGTCAGCGCGCCGGTTTCCTCGGCGAAGGTGTGGAACAGCTTCATCATGCCTTCGCAGTGCAGCGACTCATCGCGCACCGACCAGGACACGATCTGGCCCATGCCCTTCATCTTGTTGAAGCGCGGGAAGTTCATCAGCATGGCGAAGCTGGCGAACAGCTGAAGGCCTTCGGTGAAACCGCCGAACACCGCCATGGAGGTGAGGATGTCGCGATCAGTCTCGCAGCCGAACTTGCCAAGATAGTCGTGCTTGGCCGCCATCTCCTCGTACTCCATGAAGGCGGAGAACTCGGTGTCAGGCATGCCGATGGTTTCCAGCAGCAGCGCATAGGCCGCAATGTGGATCGTCTCCATGTTGGAGAAGGCGGCGAGCATCATGCGCACTTCAACCGGTTTGAAGAGCGGCATGTAGTTTTCCATGTAGTTCGCGCCGACTTCCACATCCGACTGGGTAAAGAAGCGGAAGATCTGCGTGAGCAGATTGCGCTCCTTGTCGGTCAGCTTGGTCGCCCAGTCCTTGCAGTCCTCGCCGAGCGGAACTTCTTCCGGCATCCAGTGAACCTGCTGCTGACGCTGCCAGAAGTCATAGGCCCACGGATAGCGGAACGGCTTGTAGGTCAGGCTCGGGCTCAGAAGAGTCGGCGCTTTCTCGGCAGACAGGGTCATGGTCGCAGCTCCCATGGGGCGGAACGGATTCGGATCGAACACAAGATATTGTGCCTATCCTTTCCAAAACGTCTACAGCTTGATGCGTTCCGGACGACAGGCGGCTGTGGAGAGTGCGCGATTCGCCTGCAATTCGCCATGCCTGGCTCACCCGGGTGCGGCGCCGTGTCCGGCCCCAAGCGCCCTACCAGGTCCAGTTCACCGTGACGGCGCCGAACTCCTCGGTCTCGTCGAAACTGGTGACGCCGGCGACGTGCTTGTACTCGCGGCGCACATAGGCCAGCGACAGGTCCACCTCGCCTACCCGCACCGCGACACCGGCCTGGGCATCGCCCACGACCTGCCGCTGCGCCAGCTGCATGGCGTTGGAAAAATCGATCCCCTTGGACGGGTCGTACATCAGGGCGCGCCGGTCGGCACCGGCGAAGACATACCAGCGCGGCTGCTCGCCTTCGCCGCCGCGCAGATACTGGCCGACCCGCACCTCCGCGCCGGCCCCGGCTGCTGACCCTTCGGGACCGACGCTCAGGCCGGCTCTGGGCGTAAAGGAGACATCAAGCTCCTCACCCTGCCCCTGGGTCTCGAAGCGCCGTTCATAATTGACCGCCACCGTGGCTTCGCGCTCGCCCCGATCGATCACGACCGGAGAGTACCCGTCTCCGCGCGGCGAGAAGAGACGCTGTGCCCGTCCGTCGCCAGCCGGATCGACAATCGCCACTTCCAGCGTGCCGGCTTCGCCCAGATCGACGCGGGCGCCCTGTTGCGGTGTCAGCGAGGCAAGCGGCACGCCGCCGAAGGGATCGTCATTCATGGAGAGCGCCGACAGGGCAACGCGGGCCGCCGCCGGCGACAGCGGCCGGACCTCGCCCTCGGCGCGGAACTGGTCCTGGATCATGCGGGAGGAGGACGCCCACTCGCTCGCGGCATCGCCCGGCTCGATGAGCACATAGGCCATACCGCCCAGCGCAATTGCGCCGGCTGTTGCAAGCTCGGCTGTCCGCCCCAGTCTCATCATTCATCCCCTCTGCGCCCAGACTAGCAATCGGCGCGCGAAGCGCATGCCGATTCACTCCAGACGCGAGGAAAGGTTAAACCGCGCACGTCAGACGGTCCATCACAAGACCATGACACAGCGCAATATCGCAGGCGCGTTCATTGACGAGACGAATGGGGGGCACACACCGGCAGGGATGTAATGAGAAAGGGGACAGCGAAGCGCCATCCCCTTTCCGGGGCCGGTCTCTCCCCCTCGAAGGACCGGCCGGTATTTCGTATTCGCCTACTGGCAGGCGAGGCATTCTTCATAGTCTGTCGGCGCGGCGGCTTCCATCGACTTTTCCGTTTCCGACTTTTTCTCGGAACCGGCATAGGCCGCCCGCTGCACCGATTTGGAGCGGCAGTAGTAGAGCGACTTCACGCCCTTCTCCCAGGCCGACCAGTGCAGCATGTGCAGGTCCCATTTATCGATATCGCCCGGCAGGAAGATGTTGAGCGACTGCGACTGGCAGACGAAGGGCGTGCGGTCGGCCGCATGCTCGATCACCCAGCGCTGGTCGATCTCGAACGCCGTGCGGAACAGCGCCTTCTCGTGTTCGTCCAGCTCCTTGAGATGCTGCACGGAGCCCTCGTGTTCCAGGATCGAGGCCCACACCGCCGGCGTGTTCAGCCCCTTCTCCTCCAGCAGCGCCTCGAGCTGCGGGCTCTTCACCGTGGTCGAGCCGGACAACGTCTTGTGGGTGTATACATTGGCCGGGATCGGCTCGATGCCGGCAGAGACACCGCCGCAGATGATCGAGATCGACGCCGTCGGCGCAATCGCCAGCTTGTGCGAGAAGCGCGCCTTCACACCCGACGCCTCGGCATCCGGGCAGGCGCCGCGTTCTTCGGCCAGCTTCACCGAGGCCGCATCGGCCGCCGTGCGGATATGCTTGAACAGCTTCATGTTCCACGACTTGGCCATCGCGGACTCGAACGGCGCATTCATCTGCTGCAGGAAGGTGTGGAAGCCCATCAGGCCCAGACCGACCGAACGCTCCTGGANCGCTTGGCCGAATAGACNGCNCGGNCCATCTCGNNCGGCGCGCGNTNGATNANGTCCTNCAGNACATTGTCNAGGAAGCGNNANATGTCNTCNANGAAGTNCGGATCGTCCTTCNACCATTCCAGATANTTCNCNGCATTGANCGANGAGAGGCAGCANACNGCCGTACGNTCCTNGCCNNNGTGNTCGANACCGGTNGGCAGNNTGATTTCNGNGCANAGGTTNGACTGGCGTCACNTTCAGGCCCAGCTTGCGCTGGTGCGCCGGCAGGGCGTTGTTCACCGTGTCGGAGAAGATGATGTAGGGCTCGCCGGTCTGCAGGCGCAGCTCGATGATCTTCTGCCACAGCTTGCGGGCATTGACCGTCTTCACCACTTCGCCCGACTTCGGCGACTTCAGCTCGAACTCCTCGTCATTGGCGACGGCGTTCATGAAGGCGTCGGAAATGTTGAGGCCGTGGTGCAGGTTCAGGGACTTGCGGTTGAAGTCGCCCGACGGCTTGCGGATCTCGAGGAATTCCTCGATTTCCGGATGGTGGACGTCGAGATAGACAGCCGCCGAACCGCGGCGCAGCGAGCCCTGGGAAATCGCCAGGGTCAGGCTGTCCATCACGCGGATGAAGGGAATGATGCCCGAGGTCTGGCCGTTCTTGCCGATCTTCTCGCCGATCGAGCGCACGCTGCCCCAATAGGTGCCGATACCGCCGCCATTGGAAGCGAGCCAGACATTCTCGGTCCAGGTGCCGACGATCTCGTCGAGCGAATCCCCGACGGAATTCAGGAAGCAGGAGATCGGCAGGCCGCGATCGGCGCCGCCATTGGACAGGACCGGCGTCGCCGGCATGAACCACAGGCGCGAGATATAGTCATAAAGACGCTGGGCGTGCTCGCCATCATCGGCATAGGCCGTCGCGACGCGCGCAAACATGTCCTGATAGGACTCACCCGGCAGCAGGTAGCGGTCTTCCAGCGTCTTCTTGCCGAACTCGGTCAGCAGCGCATCGCGCGACCGGTCGATCTTGACGCTTTCAACCAGACGCAGATGTGCGCCGGCCGAGGATTTGGGCTTGCCGCGGCGCGCCGGACGCGTCTTGGCAACATCGGTTTCCATCTGGCGATTTGTGGCCGTATCCAGTGGCGACATGATGGCATTACTCCCCAAGCCCGAGGCAAAAAAGTCCTGTCGCGCGGTAGACAGCGCCGCGCAGCGAACGAACCCGAAAGGTCAAAAGAAACTCTGTATAGTGTGTCGCTGTGTCCAGCCGACCCAACATATAGTGGATCAACGCGACGGGCTGGTCAACGCCCAGAATGGTCCGCGGGCGGATTTTTTGGTTAACAAATCCTGAATGCGCAGCGGGGCCCGTCACACCCGATTAAACCGGATGAGAGGGCCCCGCAACAGGGTTAAATCCCGTTAATACGGGCGATCAGGACAGGTTCAGCAGTTCCGGGTCGCCGCCCTGGGCAGCGATGTTGATCGTGACCGTCCGCTCGCCGGCAAACCGGTGCAGATAGTGCGGGCCGCCGGCCTTGGGACCCGTGCCTGACAGGCCTTCCCCGCCGAAGGGCTGAACGCCCACAACGGCGCCGACCATGTTCCGGTTCACATAGACATTGCCCGCCGGAACGATGGACTGAATTTGCCTGTGGAAAGATGCCAGGCGCGAATGGATGCCCAGGGTGAGGCCGTAACCCTTCGCCGCCAACTCGCGTGCGATGGCACCGACATCACGGCGCTTGTAGCGCACCACGTGCA
Source organism: Maricaulis sp. (assembly GCA_002707795.1). Classification (GTDB taxonomy): domain Bacteria; phylum Pseudomonadota; class Alphaproteobacteria; order Caulobacterales; family Maricaulaceae; genus Maricaulis; species Maricaulis virginensis. Next base: position 25,766 of record PANX01000031.1, on the reverse strand, counting down.
GAATCGGGCCGAACACTTCGCGGTCCAGCATGTCTAGCGAGGGCAGTTCGACCAGGGCGGGCCCAAAGAAGAAGCCGCGCTCGGAAAGCTCCACATCGTCGATCTTCTTGATCACCTTCGCCGCCGCTTCCATGCGCTCCATATGGCGCAGCAGGAGTTCGCGCTGTTCATTGTCGATCACCGGGCCGACATCGGTTGCGGGGTCCATCGGGTCGCCCAGCTGCAGCTCGTCCATCGCACCGGCCAGCGACTCGATCAGCTCGTCCGCCGTATCTTCCGGCACAAAGATGATGCGCAGCGCCGAACAGCGCTGACCGGCCGATCCGAAGGCCGACATGATGGCATCGTCGACGACCTGCTCGCGCAGGGCCGTGGTATCCACGAACATGCCGTTCAGGCCGCCGGTCTCCGCGATCAGCGGTGCGATCGCGGTCTCCCGCGCGGCCAGCGAGCGGTTGATCGCGCGCGCCACTTCTGTCGAGCCCGTGAAGGCCACGCCCTGGGTGCGCGGATCATTGGTCAGCGCCGCACCGATGATCTCGCCCGTGCCGGGCAGGAAGTGCAGCACGCTGGCCGGCAGGCCCGCCTTCTGGAACAGGCGCACGGCCTCGAACGCCACCAGCGGGGTCTGTTCGGCCGGCTTGGCAATAACGGCATTGCCCGCGGCCAGAGCCGCTGCGACCTGGCCGGTGAAGATTGCCAGCGGGAAATTCCACGGGCTGATGCAGACAAAGACGCCCCGGCCCTTCAGGCCCAGATGGTTCGTCTCGCCGGCCGGTCCTGGCAGGCGCACATCCGAATCGAACTCGCGCTCGGCCTGGGCCGCGTAGTAGCGGCAGAAATCGACCGCCTCGCGGACTTCGGCAATACCGTCATTGAGCGTCTTGCCGGCCTCGCGCGCCATCAGAACGATCAGGCGTTCCATGTCCGCTTCCAGCGCATCGCCCATGGCACGCAGGATTGCGCCGCGCGCCTTGCCGCCGCGCGCATCCCAGGCCGGCTGGGCCGCGATGGCGATTTCAAAGGCGGCATTCACATCGTCGACCGACGCATCGACCGCCGTCCCCACATACTCGCCGGAATCCACCGGTGACATGATATGGTGAGCAGCGCCGTCGAGCAGCTTGCCATTGACCAATGGCGCGGCCGTGATCGGTTCGGCCGTCTCGAAATCGCGAAAGGCTTTCGCCAGGCTGGCGCGCACACGCGCCTGGGCCAGGTCCAGCCCCTTCGAGTTCGCACGCTCCTCGCCGTACAGATCGCCGGGCAGCGGGATGCGGGCATGACGGTCGATCGTCTCGGCATCGCGGAACGGACCGCGCGCCACGTCTTCGACCGGGACTTCCGGATCGAGGAAGGAATGCACGAAGGACGTGTTGGCCCCGTTCTCCAGCAGGCGGCGCACGAGATAGGGCAGCAGGTCCTCGTGGCTGCCGACCGGCGCATAGATGCGCACCGGACGCGCCTCGTGAAGCTTGGCAGCAGCGGCATAGAGCGCATCGCCCATGCCGTGCAGGCGCTGGAACTCGTAATGCTCCACACCGGCCTGCTTCGCCATTTCCCGGACAGCGCACAGCGAGTGGGCGTTGTGGGTGGCGAACTGGGAGTAGATCTGGTCCGGCGCGGTCAGCATGACCCGTGCGCAGGCGAGATAGTTCAGATCGGTCGCCGGCTTGGTGGTCCAGACCGGGAAGTCCGGCCAGCCCATCTGGTGGGAGACCTTGATCTCGGTATCCCAGTAGGCGCCCTTCACCAGGCGCACCAGGAAGCGGCGCTCGGTTTCGCGGCCCAGCTCGATCAGGCGCTCGATCACGAATCGTGCGCGCTTCTGGTAAGCTTGTACCGCCAGGCCCAGCCCCTGCCAGCCGGCCAGGTCCGGCTCGCGTGCCAGCCGCTCAAGCAGTTTCAGCGAGATGACCAGACGATCCGCTTCCTCGGCGTCGAGGCAGAAGCCGATATCGTAGGATTTGGCCAGCTTGGCCTGTTCGAGCAGTTTCGGATAGAGCTCGGCCATCACCCGCTCTTCCTTCACCGCCAAGTATTTCGGGTGCAGTGCCGAGAGCTTCACGGACACGCCGTGTTCCAGCTCGACCGGCTTGTCGCCGCGCACCTTGCCGACCGCATCGATCGCCTCGAGATAGCGCTTGTGATAGCGCTCGGCGTCGGCCGCGGTGCGGGCGCCCTCGCCCAGCATGTCGAAGGAGCACAGGGCACCCTCGCCCTTCTTCGCCCGCTTGATGCCTTCGGAGATGCTGCGGCCCAGAACGAATTGCTCGCCCATGATCCCCATGGCGCGGAACACCGCCGCCCGGATCACCGGCTCGCCCAGGCGCGCCGTCATCTTGCGCCAGTAGTCGCCGGGGTTCTGGCGCGCATCCGGATCGACATCGATGATCGAACCGGTCAGCATCAGGCCCAGCGTGGACGCATTGACCAGCCAGTTCTCGGACCGGCCCATATGCTCGGCCCAGGCGCCACCGGAAATCTTTTCCGCGATCAAGCGGTCGGCAGTCGGCGCATCCGGGACACGCAGCAGTGCCTCGGCCAGGCACATCAGGGCGAGCCCTTCCTTGTTGGACAGGCCGAATTCCTGCAGGAAGCTGTCCATCAGGCCGCGCGAACGCGTGGTCGCACGCGCCGTCTTCACCAGCTCGATAGCACCGTCATGAACGCGCTTACGAGCGCCTGCATCCAGGCCCGTCTCATCCGCGAGACGCTTCACGGCAGCGCTCTCGTCGGCGAACTTCACCGAATCCAAATCATCCCAGCGCAGCGCTTCACGGGTCTGGACATTCATGACTGAAACTCCCACTCCAGCAAGTGAACGGCCCGGACAATGGTCCGGTCTTTTCGTCAGGGCAAGACAAGTGTGCGGGTCATTTGTGTTCACATGCGGCTAATTTATAACCGCGAAACACCGAAGGGCCCGTAACTTCGCCCAAACATTGCGTGATCTTGGTTCGCGCCCCGCATGCAGACAATTTTCTGTCCGCATCCCGACGTGCAGCGGCAGGGTATTTTGCGCAGCGGGGCGCCCAACGGACGCAGTCCGCGCGGCGGATAACCGCTTTCTTTCCTTCAAGCCAGCGCTTTCGCCAGTATGCTAATGGCTGACATGCCGGACCGGTTCCGCTAAACGCGGCGGGACCCCGGTTGAACCGGCCACACTATCGGCCCGAAAGCGGCCCGGAAAACGGATCGAGATGACCGACAACAGCCAGCCCCTCGAAGACGAAACCGCCCAGACCGGCACGCAGCTGCAGACCACGGCGGACGATACCGAAGAACGCCCCCAGCGGATCATGCTGGTCACCGATGCCTGGGAACCGCAGATGAACGGCGTCGTGCGTACCCTGTCGCGCACGGTCGATGAATGCCGCGCCATGGGCCACCAGATCGAGGTGATCCACCCGGGCCTCGGCTACAAGACCTTCCCGCTGCCCACCTATCCGGAGATCCAGCTCGCCATCAATGCGCGCGGCGACATCGCCCGGCGCTTCAAGGAGTTCGAGCCGGAAGCGATCCATATCGCGACCGAAGGCCCGCTGGGCCAGGCGGCGCGGGGCATCTGCAAGAAGTGGGGCCTGCCCTTCACCACCAGTTATCACACGAAATTTCCGGAATACGTCCACGCCCGCTTCCCCTTCATTCCGCTCTCGGCGGGCTATGCCTTCATGCGCTGGTTCCACAACGCATCGGGCCGCATCATGGTGACGACGCCATCGATGCGCGACGATCTCGCAGCCCGCGGCTTCAAGAATCTCACGGCCTGGGCGCGCGGCGTCGATATCGAGCTGTTCAACCCGGACAAGCGCCGCGTGAACGGCGAGGACGTCTATGAAGGCCTGGAGCGTCCGATCTGGGTGAATGTCGGCCGGATCGCGGTCGAGAAGAATATCGAGACTTTCCTCAAGCTCGATCTGCCGGGCACCAAGGTCGTCGTCGGCGACGGCCCGCAGCGCGAAGAGCTGAAGCAGAAATTCCCCGGCGCCGTCTTCCCGGGTCCGAAGTTCGGTGACGAACTGGCGCGCTATTTCGCCGATGCCGACGTCTTCGTCTTCCCGTCCTGGACCGACACGTTCGGGCTTGTGAATCTCGAAGCCATGGCCTGCGGCACACCGGTTGCGGCTTTCCCGGCCCACGGCCCCAAGGACATCATCCCCGGCTCCGGTGGCGGCTTCATCAATGACGATCTGCGCCAGGCCTGCCTGGACTGTCTGGAGATCGACCGTGCCGCGCCCCGGGCCCACGCCGAAAAGCACTCCTGGAAACAGTGTGCCATCGACTTCGTCGAGAACCTCACGCCGCACCCCAAGCCGGAACGCCGCCGCTTCTGGCGCCGCCTGCGACGCCAGAAGTCGCTGTACTGAGGTAGCGGCGGCCCTTCCGGACCGCCTCTCCCTATTCTGCAAGGACTGGCCGCAGCGGTTCAGGCCCCAGCTGCTCGAGGGCATAGCCGACGCGGATGACGACGCTGTCATCGCCACCACCGGCCAGAATGCCCAGGCCCAGCGGCAGCCCGTCCGTAGCACCCATCGGCACTGTGATCATCGGATATCCGGCCATCGCCGGCAACCAGGTCGCGCCGACATTGCGGCGCAGAGCCTGGGTTTCCGGATCCCGCTGCAACGGCGCAGCCGGCGGAGCGGCCGGCATGACCAGCACATCCACGCCATGCTCCTCCAGAAGCCGGTCGATTCCGTGCTCGCGCGCTGCGGTTCGGACGGCGGCGACGCGGTCGCGGTGTTCCGTCGTGTCCACGCCGGGAGCCTCAGCGGCACGCTCCAGAATTGTCTGGCCGAAGCGTGCAGTCTCCTCGCGCGGTTCGGATGCGTTGAAAGCCAGCAGGTCCGCCAGCGAGCGCACCTCAACGGTTTCGGGCGTACCGGCCAGATAGGTGTCCAGATTGGCCGCCAGCTCGCTCATCAGAATGATCTCGCCGTGTTGCCACATCGCCGGGTCCGGCTCGAAATGATCAATCTCGACCAGCGTGGCACCGGCCGTTTCCAGCAGGCCGACAGCCGAGTCGAAGGCTGCCGACACGCCGGGGTGACCACCCTCGGCCCAGCGGAACACGCCGATGCGCAGTCCCGTGAGATCGGCATTCAGCGCGGCAACGAAGCCGTCTTCGGGGTCATCGCCCGTCATCGCGTCCATCGCCAGCGCGATATCGGCAACGCTCTGCGCCATCGGTCCCGCCGTATCCTGNCTGCTGGACACCAGCACCATCCCGTCCTGCGGCAGGAGCCCCACCGTCGGTTTGAAAGCGACAATACCGTTCACCGCTCCGGGGCAGATCAGCGACGCGCTGGTCTCCGCTCCCAGAGACAATGGCGCAAAGCCCGCAGCCACGGCCACCGCAGACCCCGATGACGAGCCGCAAGGCGAGTGATCGGCACTGAACGGGTTTTGCGTCTGTCCGCCGACGGCACTCCACCCGGCCGGCATGCCGCCGGCGCGAAAGTTCGACCATTCCGAAAGATTGGTCTTGCCGAGGATCACCGCACCTTCGGCACGCAGGCGGGCGACGGTCCGGGCATCTTCGGCGGCCACATTGCCGGTCAACGCCAGAGAGCCGGCCGTGGTCGCCACCCCCTCTACGTCGATCGTATCCTTCACCAGGACAGGTATGCCGTGCAGCGCGCCGGCAAAACGCCCCTGGGCCGCCAGCGCGTCCAGGCGCGCGGCCTGCTCCAGGGCCGTCGGTTCAAGCGCAATAACCGATTGCAGCTGCGCGCCGCTGCGGTCGTGCGCCGCAATGCGGTCCAGATAGTACTGCGTGGCCTCAACCGCCGTGATCCGGCCCTGCCGTATCTCCTGCGCCAGCGCCGCTGCGGTCATGCCGGACAGATCGGCGGCAGGCCTGGCGGCAGCCGGCGGCGACACGGCTTCCGGCTGCGACACGGCACAGCCGGCCAGCGCCAGCGCGGCACACCCCGCCATCAATGTGGTCCAGTTCATCCGTATCCCCTGTTCTTCTTTGGCAGGAGAACAGGATGCCGCGCCGGAAGGGTCCAGTTAAAGCTTCGTACGGTTTTCGTCAGCTTCACGAAAAACCCCGGGGCATGCCCCGGGGTTCAAATCGTCACGCATGAGGCTGACCGCCCCTATTCCGGCGCTTGCGTCATCGCTTCCAGCGACTGCGCCTGGTTGGCGATCGCATCACGGTCAGCATCCGCGAGCGGGATCAGGCCGCGATCGGTCAGATAGCCGAACTCGCCCCAGGCCGCATCCGAGGTGAACTCGGCGACATAGTCGGCCAGGCCCGGCACGATCGCCGCGTGCTGGTTCTTCACATAGAAGAAGAGCGAGCGGGAAACCGGATAGCTGCCGTCGGAGATCGCGTCGAATTCCGGCGCCACGCCGTCAATCGTCACACCGTAGAGACGGTCGTAATTCTGGTCGAGGAAGGAATAGCCGAACACGCCGAACGCGTCGGGCGTGTTGACCAGCGTCTGGACGATGGCGTTGTCATTCTCGCCCGCATCGATCCAGCGGCCGTCTTCGCGGATACGGCCGGCAATGGTTTCAAAGCGGTCGTGATCGGCATCGGCGAGGTCCGACATGCAGTCGATGCCGGCGGCGCCGGCCTGCATGGCCAGTTCGACGAAGGCGTCGCGCGTACCCGAGGTCGGCGGCGGACCGAACACCTCGATCCGCTGACGCGGCAGGGACGGATCGATGTCCGACCAGCGCTCGTTCGGATTGGCGACAAAGGACGAGCACGTGTCGTCAGCCGGCACTTCAGCCGCCAGCGCCAGCCAGAGCTGGGTCAGCGTCAGGTCGAGTTCTTCCGCCGCTTCGCTGGCAGACCCCATGACGATACCGTCATAGCCGATCCGCACCTCGGTGATCTCGCGTACGCCATTGTTCTGGCAGCGCTCGAATTCGGAGGCATGCATGCGGCGCGACGAATTCACGATGTCCGGATGCTCGGCGCCGACACCGGCGCAGAACAGGCGGAAACCACCACCCGAACCGGTCGATTCAACGACCGGCGTCGAGAACTGGGTCTTGGCGCCGAAGCTCTCGGCCACCGCCGTGGAGAATGGAAAGACCGTCGAGGAACCGACAATGCGGATCTGCTCGCGCTGCTGGATGGCATAGGCGCCGGCGGTGCCGACAGCGGCCGCCAGGAGCGCCGCGGTGAGTTTGTTGAACGCTGACATGGGTGGGGTTCCCCCGTGGTTGGCTTTTCGCGGTTTCGCCTAGCGCCGAATTGGGACGAAACCAAGTCCTATCCGATGAGCAGGCACCGTCCGACTAGACCAGGCGCTTGCGCAGCAATTGCGACAAGAGGTCGATGGCGCTGACGGCGATGACAATGACAATGACGATGGCGGCGGTGCGCTGATAGTCGAAGGCACGGACGGCTTCGAACAGGATCTGGCCGATACCGCCGGCGCCGATCAGGCCCAGCACGGTCGCCGACCGCGCATTGGACTCGAACCGGTAGAGGCCGAACGAGGTCCAGAGCGGCGCGACCTGGGGAATGACCGCCCAGATCACCTCGTGCAGCGGCACGGCACCGGTGGCGCGCACGCCCTCGACCGGACCGTCGTCCACCGCCTCGACGGCCTCCGAGAACAGTTTTGCGAGCACGCCCGTGGTGTGCACGGCAAGCGCCATCACACCCGCAAGCGGCCCCAGGCCCACCGCGGCGATGAAGACCAATGCGATGATCAGCTCGTTGATCGATCGGAACACGTCCATCAGGCGGCGCACAGGCTGGACAATCCAGGCCGGCGCGACATTGCGGGCCGAGAGCAGGCCGAACGGAATCGCAGCCAGCACGGCAATGAACGTGCCCCAGATCGCAATCTGGACGGTGATGATCATCTGCGGCACGGCTTCGCCGAAACCATGGGTCAGGTTCTGCCAGTAGCTGGCGCGGGAGGCCGGCGAAAGGTCTTCCGGGAAGAAGCCGGCAATGAACTCGCCCATATCGCCGGCGTTCTCGACCAGCAGGTAGGACCGGTCCATGTCGGCGCTGTCGAAGCTCCAGACGAGGATGATCACCACACCGGCCGCGATTACGGCATTGGCAACCCGTTCGGTCAGCGGCACGCGCGGGCCGGGGCCGCGCGGTGCCGAGGCCCACAGAAGGAGGGTCAGCAACACCACTACGAGCACCAGTATCACGCCGGAAGCCATCCAGTTGATCTGCGAGCCGGCAGCCGCCTCGGCCGGGCCGGCCGCCGCGAGACCTTCCACAGCGCTCGCCTGGCTGATCAGACCGGTATTGCCGGCCTCGACTTCGGCAAGGCGCTGTTCAAGCTCGGCCACCCGTACTTCGCGTTCCGCCTCGGTCAGGTCCGGATCGTTCCGTGCTTCGGTCAGGTCGCGCACGATCTCCAGCTGGACGATGGGATCGAGATGGGCATTCGAGGACGGCAGGAAGAGACCGAAATACAGCGGGTTCAGCACATCGCGCGCCGCGGCGATTTCTTCCGGCGTGCCCATGCGGCCGTAATTCATGAAGAAGTATTGCAGGCGCTGCTTGGCTTCCTCGTCCAGGTCCGCACGCCAGATGATCGGGTCGGTCTGGATCGCCGGCGAGGTCCACACGACGCGGATACGGCTGGCGATATCCGGACGCGTCCGCGCCAGCAGCGTCATATTGGTCGTATTGTTGGTCGCCACATCGACTAGACCGTTCGCCACGGCGAGCGCATTGGCTTCGTGATTGGCGTTGCGCACCGAGTTGAAGCACTCGCCCGGATCAATACCGCGCGGCGCGAAGATGAAGGCCGACGGGACGAGATAGCCCGAAGTGGAGTTCGGGTCGCCCATGCCGAAATCGATCGATCTGTCACAGGCCAGCACGTCCTCGACGGACTGGATCGGACTGTCGACCGGCACGATGAGCACCGAGTTATAGCCTTCCGATCCGTCCGGATAGGTCGCCTTGGCAAACACCTGGCCGCCGCCCAGGCGCACGGCTTGCAGGCCGGAGAAGTTGGAGAACCACGCCACCTGGATCGAGCCATAGCGCATGGCCTGGATCATCCCGGCATAGTCGGACGCGTAGAAGGGCTCGACATCATAGCCGGTCCACTCCTCCATCGCGGCGATGAAGGGGCGCCAGTTGGATTCCAGGTTGGACGAGCTTTCCGTGGCGATGATGCCGAAATTCAGCGTGCGCCGTTCGCCGCTTTCCGGGTCGGCACCGGACGCTGCATCCGGTCCGGCCTGCGGAGCGGAACAGGCCGACAGGCCCAGAACAAGGCTGACAAGCGTGATCCGGACGAGGATCTGACAGAGCGCGCGGATCATTCCTCGCCTCCATAGAAGGCGGTTTCAAACTCGGGACCGTAGATCTCGATCAGCTTTTCCCGATCGAGGCCATTGGACGGACCGTCATAGACAATCCGGCCCTTGTTGAGCGCAACTGTGCGGTCGCAATAACGCTGGGCATAGTCGACCTGGTGGAGCGTCACGACGACCGTCAGGCCGTCGCTCTGGTTCAGCTCGCGCAGCAATTCCATCACCTTGCGCGCGGAGACCGGGTCGAGCGAAGCAATCGGCTCGTCGGCAAACAGCACCTCGGCACCCTGTACCAGTGCGCGGGCAATCGCGCCGCGCTGCTGCTGGCCACCGGACAGGTTGGAGGCCCGCCGGGCCGCAAACTCTTCCATGCCGACGCGTTCCAGCGCGTCCATGGCGGCCTGCTTCACCGAATTGGGGAACATTCCCAGTGCGCCGCGCCAGACCGGCAGACGCCCCAGCGCGCCCAGCATGACATTGCCGAACAGCGACAGACGCCCCACGAGATTGAACTGCTGGAAGATGAAGCCCAGCCGCGCACGGTTCTTCCGCACCCGCGAGGCGATCCTGCCGCGCGACTGCATTGTGTGACCCAGCACAGCGACCGGCCCGGACGTGTTGTCCGCCGGCTGCAGCGCGGCAGCCACGCGCAGGAGGGTGGATTTGCCCGATCCGGACGGCCCGATCAGGGCCACCATCTCACCTGGTTCAACCGCAAGGCTGACATCGTCGAGCGCTCGGGTCTCGCCGAATGTCATACGGACATTTTCGGCTTTGAGCGCCGGCACGGCGTCTGTCATCTTGAAAACACCCCTTGTACGCCCCGCCCTTGTGGCGCAGTCGCATGACACTTTTGTGACAGGAGCAGCATGTTTCTCACCCACGCCGCAACCCTGATTCTCATCATTGCGCTTAGCGCCCTGTTCTGGATCGACTTTCGTACATACCGCCTGCCCGACGCAATGACATTGCCGCTGATTGCAGCCGGCCTGGCACTCAACGCCTTCGTGTTCTCGACGCCCTGGGCGTCACTGATCGGCGCCGCGGCCGGCTATCTGGCCTTCGTTGCGGTCGAGATTCTCTTCCGCCGTATCACCGGCCGCAACGGGCTCGGTCGCGGCGATGCCAAGCTGATCGCGGCCGGCGGGGCATGGTGCGGTGGCTGGCTGCTGCCGTCGATGGTGCTCGTGGGCACGGGCAGCGCGCTCCTGTTCGTGCTTGGCAAGGCCGTCGTGCAGCGCCGCCTGCCGCGACGCGACGAGGCCTTTGCCTTCGGCCCCTGGCTGGCAGTCGGGATTGCCGCAGGCTGGATCTACCGCGCCTACGGGCCGGGGCTTTATCCGGTGCTGTGAGACAGCTGACTTTAAACATTGTCATTCCGGACGCATGCCCGGCCTTGAGCCGGGCGGAGATCCGGGACCCATAATCCCGGTGCTCACCGGGCTGCCTTCAATATCGAACCTGCTTCCGGCCGACAGGGAGCGTACGGGTCCCGGCTCTGCGGCCCGCTTTCGCGGGCCATCCGGCCGGGATGACAAGGGAAGCGACCGCCCTCACCCCTCCGCCACCGTCCGGCAGGCATAATGCCCGATCAGCGGCACGACGCGCGTCTGGCCGTTCGGCTGCAGCACCCGCATCACCACACGCTCGATACGCTGGCCGGTCGGCAGAGGCTCGCCGACCCGGCCGGTGAGGCGGATGTCCAGCCCGCGGGCCGGATCGACATAATCGCGGCGATAGGTCTCGCCCGCCACATAGGGCGCCTCGCGTGGCGGCGTGTAGAAGCCATGCTCGGCACCGTTGGCGAAGACGCGGGCAAAGCCCTCGGTCTCGTTTTCGAAAGCGACAAAGCGATGCGCCGGATCGGCGGTCCAGAAGAAGGTGGCGCAGGCACCGGCTTCCAGCGTCTGCGGCGGCAGCGCGCCGGCCGTTTCAACGGCCGCTGCCGGAGCCGGGTCCGGGCGGGCCTGGCTCAGCGCTGGCGGCCGCGGCAGTTGCGTCGAGGCGCTACCGGCCGTCGCCGTGCAGGCGGAGAGGGCCAGCCCGGCCGCAAGAAGAAGTCCGTCAGCGGTTCGCACCATACACTCCCCGTCCCTGCGCCTGCCAGGTTTCGCCTTCAGCCTCGAAACCGGCCAGCGCCAGCGCTTCGGCCAGCTCCGGACGTACCGTATCGACCGAGACCTGCCAGTCATAGCCCTCAAGGCGAAGCCGGGCGCTCCCCTCGACCGTCATGTCGGCACTCCGGCCGGAAAAGACGAGTTCGAGATCGTCGCCATTGCAGGCGAGCATGCCGTCCAGTGCCGGCGCGTCGATATCATAGGGCGCAGCGAGCGCCGCCAGCGCATCCGACCGCGCCGAACCGGTAGCGCTTTCGCAGCGCCCGTCGGTCAGACCAAGCTGGGCGATACGGACGAAGACCGGCGCACGGGGGTCGAGCCCTGTGCGGCCCGTCTCCGCCAGACGGCCCAGCGGCATGGTGAGCGACACGTTTTCCAGTTGCACCCGGCCTGGCGCGATAGTCGCGTGGCCATCGCCGGACAGACCACTGTCCGCTACGCGCCAGTCCACCGCCACACGTCCGGTAAGAAGCCCCAGCGGCGACACCGACACGGCCGTCTCGCGCACGCGCTCACCGCCGAGACGCAGACCATAGACGCGCCCGTTCCAGACCGTGCCGAACACATCGTCATAGCCCAACTGCGCAGCGCCGCCGGCGGCAATCGCCACGGCCTTCAGCGGCAGGAGCACGACCAGCCAGACCGCCAGCAGCGCCAGCACAATGAGAATGCGCCCGATCATCGGCCGCCTCCCTGACGGCGCAACACAAAGGACGCCTCGACAACACCTTCGCCCGCCCGGTCCATGGTGGAGGAGGCCACCTGGATGCCGAAGCCGGTCTCCAGCTCGACAAGCCAGGCCATCACGGCGCGGCTGTCGGCGCGGTCGATATTCACGGTCAGCGAGCCATCGTCTGCCGGCACCATGCGCGCCAGGGAAATTTCGTGGCGCAGGGCCGTCGCACCGGCCACAGCCCGCAGCGAGCGGCCGGTATCGGTCTCTTCGCGCGCTTCCGCTGCCAGCAGGCGATAGGTGCGGGCATCGTCCTGGATCGAGCGGTAGAGCCGCATCGCCGCGGCGTAGTCGTCGCGGGCGCGATCGTTGAAGCCGATCAGCGGCTGCACGACCAGCACACTGACTGCCAGCGCCAGGACCAGGCCGCCGGCGACCCCGAGCAGCACCTGCTCGCGCAGGCTGCGGCCGCCCCAGACCTGTTCGAACATGCGGGTCACAGCATTCATCGCAGCCTCACCGTAAACTCGCCCTGGATGGCCTGGCCGCTCTCGCGCGCGCCGCCATCCTCCAGCACAATACCCAGCGTGCCCGCGCGGGTATTGAGCGCATCGAAATCGGCAAAGTCGGTATAGATCGCCGAGACGGACAGTTCGGACCGGGCCTGGTCGAACCGGACATGATCGATCCGCACCCGCTCATTGCCCGACGTCAGCTCGCCCAGTGCCGCCATCAGCTGCAGGTAGGACGAGGCCTCCCCGCCGCCGAGACCGGACAGGCGCGCCGCCAGCAGGCGCTCGGCCTCGGCCGGAATGACCCGCCGGGTCACGTCCGGCACCGCGGCGCGGAATTCGGCGATGCTGGCCGCGTCGAAACGCTCGGCCTGCAGGCGGTAATAGACGCCCTCGCCCGCCATCAGCGCACAGAAAGCCACCAGCAGACCCGCCGCCAGCATGACCGGTCTGCGGATCGGTCCCAGCAGGCTGTGCCAGTCGACCGTCGCCTTCAGCCGCTCGCCGAGCAGCGGCGGCAGCGCGGCAATGAATTCGGCCGGCAGGGCACTGGCCTTGAGGTCGAGATCGCCGCGCGGCACCTGTCGGAAGTTCTCGCCGGCCAGGCCGAGCGAAGCCGAGACGGCGACTGTGCCGCCGCCCGTGCCCTCGACCAGCGGACCGATCACCGGACCGAAGAGCTTGGGATCCATCGCACCGCCCGCCGCCTCGCCGGGCTTGCGGGTGCCGGCGCCGTAAAGCCAGAGAATGCTGTCGCCGCGATCGAACAGGGTCAACGCGACATCGCGCTCGGCGGCAGCGATACAATCGGGCATCACCCAGGCCGGGCGCACGATCGCCTCGCCGATCCGTTCCGCCCAATGGGCGACACGGTCGCGGTCGGCCGCCATCACCCAGCGGCGGCCGTCCTCGGTGCGGGCACCGGGCACGATCTCGGTCGAGGCGAGCGAGGAGGCCAGCGCCTCCTCGATCATGAAGGGCGCCGCCTGGCGGGCCTCGCGCTCACCGCGCGCGGGCAGATCGATCAGGCCGAGAAAGACATCTTCCGACGGCACCAGGATCAAAGTCCGGCTGACGCCGTGTATGTCCGGCAGGTCCAGCGGCTCGCCGGGTCCGGCGGCGCCGGACGCGCGGCGCACCTGGCCGGCGCGGTCGATGATGGACCAGTGCAGCCTGTCCTGCCCGTCCAGCCTGAGGATCAGGTCCTGGCTCATGAAACGCTTCCGTAATTCTGCGAGAGACGGCGCACCTGCCCGCCTCCCAGACTCTGCACAAGCGCGTTCAGCGCAAAGCGCTGTCCGGCATGGGCGACATGGATCTCGATCTCGAAATAGCGGGTCTCGATGCCGACGCGTTCGCGCACCGCGGCGTCCGGATCGAGCTCGCGCACGGCATCGAGCGCCCAGAACGCCTCTTCAGTCTCGAAGCCCGAGGCCGGCCGGTTCAAAAGCAGGCCCTCGATGGCCGAACGCGACAGCCTGCCATCGAAGGCCACAGCGAGCAGCGGCCACTGCGCGGCGGTCAGTGTGTTGATATTGAGCGCCAGCGCCTCACCGGTCGGGCGCACACAGACCAGCGGCCGCAGGCGCTCGTAGATATCCGGTGTCATCGCCTCCAGCGCCAGCAGTTCGGCCCGTTCAGCCATCGGCGCATTGGCGGTGCGATAGCCCGGATAAAGCTCGTCCTCGCCGCCCGAGGCGACCGGCCGCATGTCGCTGTCGATCCAGTCGGCGGCCTGCGCGGCGATCCGCACGGCGCGGGCGGCCGGGATCTCGACGGCGCGCATCAGCTGCTCGAAACGCTGGATCCGGGCAGTATCGGCCTGCCGGTCGCCCGACGCACCGGCCGGTGCCAGGCTGTTGAGGTTGAAACAATTGTTTCCGTCGCGCACCCGGCCTGTCAGGGCGCCCTGCTCGATCGGGAAAGTACGCGGTCCGTTCAGCCAGTCGGCATCCGGCCGCAGGGCCCGGCGGGGATCGTCCATCGCCCGGGCGATCAGGCCTTCGGTGAACTCGCGCGCGCCGATCGCATACCAGTAGGCCTGGTCGCGCACATCCATATTGGCAGAGCGCCGCATGGCAAAGCGCAGATCGCCGGCCAGCGCCATGGCGAGGCTCGCCATCACCGCCACCAGCAGCAAGGCCGAAACCAGCGAGGCGCCGCGCTCGCGATGACTGTCGAGGACCGGCCGGCTCATGGCTGCGCCTCCGGGGTCAAAAGCACATGCTCCATCGCCCCCAGCGGCGGCAGGTCGTAGCGCAGGCGCACGGCGGCCGGCATCGCGCCCTGGCCGGCTTCCGACAGGAAGACCCGGTTCTGCCAGGCGGCGCCGACGAGAAACTCGACATTGAAATCCTCGCCGCCCGCGATCAGCACCTGGTCGGTGATGCGCGTCGCCTCGCCGGGGTCGGGATAGTCGCGCACCCGGCGGACGAGATTGCCGCCGTGTATCAGATAGGTGACATGAACCAGCGAGCTGCGCGGCCGGATCAGGCCCGGATTTGCGCGGCCATGCCGCGTGAACACCATCAGCACCCGCTCGTCCGTATCGGTCTCGTAATCGGCCAGGCCCGTCGCTGCGCCGGCCAGGATCCAGGGATCGCGATAGCCTGCCTTGTCCCGCACCGCGCGCCGGGCGATCTGGCCCAGATCCTCACGCAGCAGGGTGCGCGCACGGTCGATCATCGCGGTGCGCTCCAGCACCTCCGAATTGATCTCCCGCGCACCGACGCTGGACGCCATCAGGGCGACCGAGATCGTGCCGATCACCGCGAAGACGAAGACCGAGACAAGGATCTCGACGAGGGAGAAGCCGGCCTCGCGCGCCGGTGCAGCCGCACTCATTGCGCCCTCCGGAA
Source organism: Maricaulis sp. (assembly GCA_002707795.1). Taxonomy (GTDB): domain Bacteria; phylum Pseudomonadota; class Alphaproteobacteria; order Caulobacterales; family Maricaulaceae; genus Maricaulis; species Maricaulis virginensis. Next base: position 10,339 of record PANX01000031.1, on the reverse strand, counting down.
CGTGTCGAGTTCGGCGCCGAGATGACCGCTTTCTACCTCGCGCACTTCCAGGTGCAGGCGGACGAGACCGGCATCGTCGGTCGGGCTGACCGCCAGCGACCAGTCATAATCCACCCCGGCAATCGCATACTCGCCCGTGCCCGATTGCGGCGGACCGGGGCGCAGGATCTGGCTGTTGAGAATGTTCTCGGCCGCCACCATCGCCAGCGCCCGCTCCTGCACGGCAGCGGTGTTGCGCGTCGTTGCCTGGGTCATGTTCATCAGGGCGAGCCCCGCCACCGAAAGAACGGCGAGCGCCATCATCATCTCGATCAGCGTGAACCCGCTTTCAGGACTGGGGACCGGCGCGCGCATGGATCAGCCCCGCGCCGTGCGTTCGATCCGGCCGGCCGCCTGCCAGTCCAGTTCGATCTCGGCACCGTCATCGGCCGACAGGCGCAGGCGGAAGGGTTCGGTCATGCCGGCCGGGTCGAACCAGATCGCCGGGTAGAGCGCGGCACGGGCCGCCGCCTCGGGCGCGACCGGCCGCGTCTCCTCGACCCGCAGGCGCAGCGCGCCGTCAAAGCGGTATTCCGTCAGCGTGGGATGATCGCGCACCGGCCACCAGCGCCCGTCGACCAGGCGGTAGAAGGCATAGCCTTCGCCCGCCCCCTCGACCGCCAGCCCCACCGGCGCGCCGGACGCAATCGCCTCGGCCTCGGCCTGGTTGAGCCGCGCGGCGAGACGGTCGGCCTCGCGCTCGATCACCGGCCCGCCCGGCGTGATCGACAGCGTCACCGCAAAGGCGACAATCGCCAGGATCGAGATCCCCACCAGGATCTCGATCAGCGACACGCCGGCTTCGCGGCTGGACGTATGGGCGGGCCCGGCCGTCATCAGCCCTGCCAGTTACCGATATCGGCGTCGAGTTCCTCGCCGCCCTCGCGGCCGTCCCGGCCCAGCGACCAGATGTCGAGCATGCCGTGCTGGCCCGGATAGGCGTACTGGTAGGGATTGCCCCAGGGATCGTCCGGCAGGCGGCGCACATAGCCACCCTCGCGATAATTCTCCGCCCCGCGCGGCGCCTCGACCAGCGCCTGCAGCCCGTCCTCGGTCGAGGGGTATTCGCGCATGTCGAGCCGGTAGGCATCGAGCGCCTGTTCCAGCGTGGCGATATCGGTGCGGGCCTTCTGCACCATCGCCTGGTCCTGCGCGGGCAGGACATTGATCACCACGATCGTGGCCAGGAGGCCCAGAATGGTGATCGAGATCATGATCTCCAGCAGGGAGAAACCGGCCTCGCGGTCTTCCTGCGTGTCCTCAATCGTGTGAGGGGCCGAACGGGTCTGCATCGACGTCTCCCTAGCCAAGAGCCAAAGTGTTGAGTTGCAGGATGGGCAGCAGGATCGACAGCACGATCATCACCACCACCACACCCAGGACGAGAATGATGCCGGGTTCCAGAAGGTTGAGGCCGACAGTGATGGCCCCGTCGATCTCCTGGTCCATCTGGTCGGCGGAACGGCGGAACATCTCCCCCAGCGCGCCGGAGCGTTCGCCGGCCGCGACCATGAACAGCATCAGGGCGGGGAAGCGGCCGCGGGAGGACAGCGCGTCCGACAGGCTGCGTCCGCTTTCCACATCGGTAACGACCTGGCCGATCCGTTTGCGGATGGCGAGATTGCCGGTCGCGCGCGCCGCAGCCCGCAGGGCATCCGGCAGCACGGCGCCACTTTCGATCAGGATGCCCATCGTGCGGGCAAACCGCGCCGCCTCGGCCTTGCGCAGGAAGGCGCCGAGCAGGGGCAGCCGCACCATGAGCCCGTCAAACGCGGTGCGCACCGGCGCCTGGCGCAGCGCCAGCGCAGCGCCGGCGACGAGGATGACGAGGGCCGCGACGATAAACGGCCAGCCGGCCTGCAACGCGCCCGACAGGCCGATCATGATCCGGGTCAAGAGCGGCAGCGCCATCCCCATGCCGGTGAATTGTTCGGCGATGCGCGGCACGACGAAGGTCATCAGCATCGTCACCACGCCCATGGCGACCACGGTGAGCACGGCCGGATAGACCAGTGCGCCGGTGATCCGGTTGCGCACCGCCTGTTCCTTTTCCAGATAGTCGGCCAGCCGTTCGAGCACATGGCCCAGACCGCCCGCGCCTTCGCCCGCCGCGATCATGGCGCGGTAGACGGCCGGGAAGGATTTGGGGAAACCGTCCATCGCGACCGACAGGCGGTCGCCTTCGGAGACGCGGGCGCGCACCGCCATCAGCACGCGCTGCATGTTGTGGCGGCCGCCCTGGCGGGCCAGCAGGCCCAGAGATTCGGCGATCGGCATGCCGGCACCGATCAGACTGGCGAGCTGGCGTGTGACCAGCATGAGTTCGCGGCTGGAGATATCCTGACGGCGCAACCGGTCCACCACGGATGTCCGGTCGCCTGCCGCCGCAGCCGCGCGCCGGCCATCGGCCGAGCGCACGGAGAGCGGCGCCATCGAACGGCCGCGCAGTTCGCGCCGGGCTGCCAGCTCGCTGTCCGCGGTGATCAGGCCTTTCGACTTTTTCCCACGGGCATCCAGCGCTTCATACTCAAACGCCGGCATGTCGCTCCCCTTCCTCGCGGCTGACGCGCAGGACTTCGGACAGGCTGGTCGTGCCGGCCAGGACCAGATCGACGCCATTCTGGAACAGCGTCTTGCGGCGGGCGAAGGCGTGGGCCGCCATCTCGCTCTCGCGGGCATCGTCGTGGATCTGCTTGCGCAGCGTGTCGTCGACAACGACGATCTCGTAGACCCCGGTGCGGCCGTCATAGCCGGTCTGCTTGCAGTGCGAGCAGCCCGCCGGGCGGTGCAGCGTCACATCGCTGCGGCCTGCCAGACCCAGCAGCTCCAGCTCGGCCGCGTCCGGCGTATAGGCCTCACGGCAATGCGTACACAGGCGGCGCACCAGGCGCTGGGCGACAATCGCCGACAGGGTCGAGGCCAGAAGATAGCTCTCCACGCCCATATCGCGCAGGCGGGCAATCGCGGCGACGGCGGAATTGGTGTGCACCGTGGACAGGACGAGGTGGCCAGTCAGGCTGGCCTGGACGGCGATCTGGGCGGTCTCCGCATCGCGGATCTCGCCGACCATGACGATGTCCGGATCCTGGCGGAGAATGGCGCGCAGACCGGCCGCGAACGTCATGCCGACCTTGGCGTTGACCTGGGTCTGGCCGATCCCGTCGATGGCGTATTCCACAGGATCCTCGACGGTGAGGATGTTGCGGGTTTCCTCGTTGAGGAGGTTGAGCCCCGCATAGAGCGTGGTGGTCTTGCCCGCGCCCGTCGGACCAGTGACGAGGATGATGCCATTGGGCTGGGCCAGCGCCTTCTTCATGTCGGTCAACATGGCCTGGGGCATGCCCAGATCATCGAGGCGGAAGCGGGCCTGGGAATTGTCCAGCAGGCGCAGCACGACGCGTTCGCCATGGCGCGACGGCAGGGTGGAGACGCGCACATCGATCGACTTGCCGCCCAGGGCAATCGTCAGACGTCCATCCTGCGGCACGCGCTTTTCGGCGATATCCAGCCGCGCCATCACCTTGATCCGGCTGACCAGAGGCGGCGCCAGACGCGGCGAGACCGAGACTGTCTCATGGAGCACGCCATCGACACGGTAGCGGATGGAGACGCGGTCCTCGAAGGGCTCGACATGGATGTCCGACGCCGCGGTGCGCACGGCCTCGGCGATCATGCCATTGATCAGGCGGATGATCGGTGCGTCGGATGCGCTGTCCAGCAAGTCCTCGGTCTTGGGGATCTCGTCGATCAGCCGGGACAGGCTTTCGCCGTCTGCCGCATCGGCGTCCGCACTGTCAGCCCCCAGGCCGGCATAGGCATAGATATCCGACAGGGCCTGGTCGAACCGGCCGGCATCGCACTCGACAACGGGATGCGTGGCCCCGACCACGCGCCGCACTTCCAGCAGCGCCCGGCGGTCACCCCCCTGACGCAACAGGAAGGCCGGCTCGGCACCGGGCCGGTAGGCGACGCCCTTCTGGCGGGCGAAGGCATAGGTGACCGGGCTGGCCTCGCGGGCCGGGCTGGTATCCGCCTCACTCGCCATCGTCGGCGCTGCCCTGTGGCATGTCGATCATCATCATCTCGACGATGGATTCCAGCGAACTCGCACCCTGCGGATCATTGGCGATCTGCTGGCCGCGGATATAGCCGTAGCGATTGTCGGTCACCGCGCGCATGTCCGCCTCGTCGCGGATGATGGTCGGGCGGATGAAGACCATGAGATTGGTGCGGCGGCGTTCGGTGCCTTCGGAGCGGAAGAGACGGCCGACACCCGGCACGCGGGACAGGCCCGGCACGCCGGTCACCGAATCCTCGTCTTCCTGCTGGATCAGCCCGCCCAGCACGATGATCTCGCCATTATCCGCCAGCACCGTCGTCTGGATCTCGCGCTTGTTGGTGATCAGATCGGTCGTGTCGTCATTGACGGTGCCCGCGACCGAGGAGACTTCCTGCTCGATCAGGAGGCGGATCGTATTGCCCTCGGTGATCTGCGGACGCACATGCAGGCGCACGCCGACTTCCTGGCGCTGCACAGTGCGGAACGGGTTGGAATTGCCGTCGCCGAGCACTTCGCCGGTCGTGACGGGAATTTCCTGGCCGGACAGGAAGGACGCTTCCTCATTGTCCATCGCCAGGATGGAAGGCGTCGCCAGGACGTTGGAATTGCGGTCGCTCTCCACCGCGTTCAGCACCAGGCCGAACAGGGTGCCATCACCATTCTGTCCGCCGAAGCCGATCGTGCCGCCCGTGGCACCGAGCAGCGAGTTGAGGGCTGCCTGACGCAGATCGTCATTGAAGTCGCTGTCATCCTCGCCGGGCGAGGTGATCGCCCCGGTCAGGGCCAGAAGATCCGGTGTGTTCGAGCCGAAGCGGGTCATCGCCAGGGGCGCATCGCCCTCGCCGCCGGCCAGCAGCATCTGCACGCCCAGCTCGTCGGCGACCGTGTCGGACATCTCCACCACGATACCCTCGACCAGCACTTGCGGACGGCGGATATCGAGCTGGCGGATCACCAGTTCCAGCTCGCGCTGGATGTCCGGGTCGGCATTGACCACCACGGCATTGGTCGGCGCGTGATAGGAGACGGACGGACGCCGGGCCATGGTCTCGTCATCGGCCATGGTCTCGACCACCTGCTGCAGGATCGGCAGCAGATCCTCGCCATCGGCATGGCTGAGATAGATCACCCGGAAGCCCTGGTTCGAGCGGCTGACGCCGTCGACCCGCCGGATCAGCGACATCATCTCGGCCACCGCCTCGCGATTGCCGCGCAGCACGATCGTGTTGGAGGCCGGGATCGGCGCCACCGTGACGCCGAAGGCCATATCGTCTTCGCCGGACGTGTTGCGGGTGCGGATCGTCTCGATGATCCGCGCCATCTCGCCGGCCGACACATTGGACAGTTCGACCATCTCGACCACCGAGGTATCGCGATCCAGGTCGCGCAGGACCTGGCGGATACGCGCGACATTCTCGGCATAGTCGACGATGACCAGCGCATTGCCGCCCTCGGCCGCGTTGACGAAACCGTTCGGGCTGACCATCGGCCGCACCACGGTCAGCGCGTCGCGCGTGCCGGCATGGGTCAGGCGCACCACGGCAGTGACATACTGGTCGCCGCGCAGATTGGAATTGACCGGGCTGGAGGTGCGCGCACCGGCCTGTTCGGGAATGATCTGGTAGGCGCCCGAGGCGGTCGGCACGACGGCAAAGCCGTGCACCCGCATGGTCGACAGGAAGACCTGGAAATACTGGTCCGGCGTCAGCGGCGCCTGCGAGGTGATGGTCACCCGGCCGCGCACATTGGGATCGACGATGAAGGTATAGCCGGTCACCGACGACACATCGTCGATCACGGCCTGGATCTCGGCCTGGTTGAAATTGACCACGCTGCCCTGGCCGCCGGACTGGGCAGAAGCGGCAACCGGCGCCATCGCAGACAGGGCGAGCGCCAGGAGGCCCGCAATCAGTCGGTTCACGAAATCGGTCATCACGGCAGGTCCACTTGAAGGGTCAGGGGCAGGCCGCCCCGATTGATCGACAGGGTGAAACCGTCCTCTTCGCGCAGACGGCGGAAGAGAGCGGGAAGATCGGAGATATCGGCGGCGGAGCGGCCATCGACGGCCGTGATCACATCGCCATTGCGCAGGCCGGTCGCCGACAGGAGGGCCGGGCTGGCCTCGCTGACGCGATAGCCGGTCAGGCGACGGCCCTCGCGCACCGGCTCGGCGCGGAACAGACCGGCGACGGACTGGCCGCCAGCGCTGGATGCGGCAGCTGCGCGGGGTGTGTCCTCGTCACGCAGGAAGAGCGACTCGGCGATGCCGCGGCGGCGGATCAGCACATGATCGACATGCACCTCCTCCAGCGTCACGCCGTCGAGAATTTCGGCACCGACGGCAAAGAAGCTCTGGCGGCCGCCGGGGATCTGGATGATGGCGCCGCCGCTGTCCGGCGTCGCGCCGCGGCGTATGCCGCGCAGGCTGAGATCGAGGCTGGTTTCCTGGATCGCCGCCGCAATGGGCGCGGCATCGACAGGACCGGCACGCCGGTCGGCGAACAGGTCGGTTTCAGCCAGCCGCGTAAGGTCGGCCCGGTAGGCCGGAGCGCCACCGAAGCGCGGACCGGCATCGGCCGGATCCTGCTGGAAATCGGTCGCACTGGCGCCGAAGGCGATGAGCCAGATCAGGCGCGCGGCGATATAGGTCAGACCGGCGAGCAGGAGGAGTTCGGCCAGGGCGAGCACGGTCGCGAGACTGCGCGGAAGGCGCGTTCGCCCTCCCCGTCCGGCCGGCAGTGATTGCGACTGATGCGTCACGATAATCGCCTGTCCCTTCGGTCGCCATCCGCTTCGAACCGGCGTCCGGCGCCCGCCTTGGACATGCCGTATCGAAGCTTCGGATATCCGCTCCCCGATACACGTGGCGTACGTCAGTTTTACGACGTTTCGGGATTAATCGTCGGATGAATGCAGACGGGCGGACCCGAAGGCCCGCCCGTCCGAATGCGTGTTACCAGCTGCGGCTGATGGAGATCGAGAACTCCGTGCCAACATCATAGGTGTCGACCGGCAGTTCGACCCCGCCCGCGGACTGGGTGGCTTTGTAGTCATCGCCAAGGATGTTGCGGATCGAGAACCCGAAGTCCCAGTCATTGCCGCGCAGATCGAGCGTGCGGCTGTAGACGAGATCAAGCGAGTTCGGGACCTGTTCGATGATCGCCGGATTGCCGGTGTTCAGATCGGCCACGGCCCGGGTGCGCTCTCCGGTGTAGTTGAAGAGCAGGGCGCCGCGTGCCCGGCCATCGAAGGTTTCGAAGCCGAGCTGGACGTTGAACAGGTGTTCCGACTGACCTTGCAGGGCCCGGCCGTCATCGATGAAGCCTGCCGCGTCCAGCACGTTCGCAGACGGCTGACCGAAGGCACCCTGGGCGATCGTCACCGTCCCGTCAGCCGACACTTCCGACTGGATGTAGGTGTAGTTCGTCTTGATGAACCATTCGCGGTCATTGAAGAACGGACGATCGAAGCGGTTGGAGAGATCGAAGACTTTCTCGAACTCGAATTCCGCACCGGTCAGGGTCGCTTCAGGCGCATTGATGAAGGAGGTGCCCAGGCTGTCGCCCGTCGGCAGGATGTACTCCTCGATCGGATTCTCAAGCACCTTGTGGAACACACCGACGGTCACGAATTCCTCGCGGCCGAAATAGTATTCCAGACGCGCATCGTAGGACTCGATCTCGGTGTTCACGAGATACGGGTTGCCCTGGAAGCGCTGGTCGGTATCGGTGTTGAAGAATTCGGCGAAGGCCAGTTCGCGGAACTGCGGCCGTGCGATCGACTGGGAATAGCCGGTGCGCAGCTGCAGATTGTCGGCGAAGGTCCAGGTCAGCGTTACCGCCGGCAGGACGTAGTCTTCCTCGATCCGCGTTTCCAGCAGGCCGCTGTCGCCGGCATTGGCCGGGAAAGCGAAGGTGTCGACCTTCTGGACGCCGTCTTCGAAGCGGGCACCCACCGCAGCGCGAACGAAATCGTTCACCGCGACATCGGCACCGGCATAGTAGGCGCGGACATTCATCCGGCCCTCATAGGCTTCCGGGAAGGACAGACCACCGGTCTCCACCAGGCGCAGACGCTCGTCGACGATGTTCTGCGGGGCGAAGATGTAGTCGATCCGGCTGAAGCGCAGATCGGACGGCAGACCCACACCGCCCTGCTCGAAGGAGAAGGTACGGGTGTAGGCTTCACGCTCGCGGCTGGTCACCGACATACCGGCTTTCAGCTCGACATCGCGATCGAACACCGTCAGCGGCAGGGCAAGATCGAAGCCTGCATCCCGGGTGTTGTCCTCGATTTCCGAGAAGGACGTGCGGTTGTCGGCAACATTGCCGCCATACTGCAGGCCCGCACCGGAATACTCGTAGCGGTATTCACGCTGGTACGGCGCGTCGCGCGTGGCGGTCGCGTCCGAAATCCGCCAGTCCAGGGCGAGATCGCCCAGGAAGGAGAAGACGTGCTCGCCGGACAGCTGGTTGAACAGCACCTGGCGTTCGAACCATTCCAGGCTGTCGGTCAGGAAGACGCCGTTGCCACCCGCGTTGAACTCGGTCTGGGTCCGGGCTTCCTTGGACGTCGAGCGCAGGGCCATCGTCAGGAAGTTGATCTCGTGGTCATTGTACCAGTCGATGCCGACCGACAGCATGCCGGACACGTCGATGACGTTCTCGGTGCCCATATAGTTGTCGGAGGCATCTTCCGGCGCAGCGACGTCGGAGAAGTCTTCATTGGCCGGACCGTTGATATAGCGGGCGGACGTGCCGTCGACACCGCCACGGCCGCGGATACCTTCGCGCGTCACCCACTCGTTCGAGTAGGAGCCGGCGGCGGTGAGGCCGAGCGAGAAACCGTCGAAGTCGAAACGGTCGCCGGCGCTGAAGTCGATGGAGCCATTGGCGTCCGTATCGACCGTCTGCAGCACCCAGAGTTCCGAATTGACCAGCGAGCGGCCGATGGCCTGCTGCTGCGCGGCCGGCAGGTTGTTGCCGACGCGGGTCGTTTCGAAGATCGCGGCCAGCTCGGCCGGCAGATCGCGCATGCCGTCGTCATAACCCAGCCAGTCCGTGTCGGAACCGTCATAGGTCAGGCCGTTATTGCCCGTCGTGACCGTGTCGAAGCTGCCGCCGATGCCGATCGTCAGGAAACGGTCGTCCGGCAGGGTAGCGGTTTCGACGCCGATCACACCGCCGCCGAACTCGCCCGGGAATTCCGGAGAGAAGGTCTTCTGGACCAGCACGTTCGAGAGAACATTGGTCGGGAAGATGTCGAGCGGCGCCGCGCGACGGAAAGGCTCCGGAGACGGCATCGGAGAGCCGTTCAGGAGCGTGTTGGAGTAGCGTTCGTTGAGGCCGCGGACGACGACAAACTTGCCGCCCGTGGTCGACAGGCCGGTGACACGGACCAGGGCCGCAGCCAGGTCGCTATCGCCGGTGGTTTCAAGGTCGTCGATCGACAGGGCCGCCGACACTTCCGAGGTGACGCGGCGGTCATCCGGAATGTACTGGAAGCGGACTTCGATGACGTCTTCAGGTTCGGAGGACGGAGCGTCCTGCGCAAGGGCGGCGACCGGAACCAGCGTGGTTGACGCCAGCAACGCAGCCGAGAGCGCATATCGTGTGGTTTGCATCTTCATCACCATGAGACTGCGATTAAACGATGCTGCGGGCCCCGTGTGCTCACACACCCGGGACCCGCGGCGTCTGCGTTACTGCTGCGCCGGAACGAAGGTCCAGCCCTGATACCAGGTGTCGCTGGCGTCCTCGACGGCACCGACATAGCCGGCCGGCTCGAACCAGGTGTCGATGGCGTTGACGTCGGTGGAGGTCAGAGCCGCCTCGGCCGAACCCGGAACCACGCCCGTACCACCGCTGAAGAAGGCAAAGCCCGTCAGCGAGTTGGTGTATTCGGCGTTGTTCGGCTGCGCGAGGAACCAGTCCGACAGGTCGAGCGGGTCGCCCGAGCTCTCGTCGAAATTGTTCACGCAGTCCAGCGCGACCGACTGGATTTCCAGCGAGTCGGTGCTGGCGCCGATGCGGGCGAAGGTGGCGTCCTGGTCGACGTCGATACAGTCATCACCGAAGTTCACGACGAGACCGTTGTAGAGCTGGCCGGCCGTACCTTCACGGATCAGCATGCCCTGGTCACTGTCGTTTGAACCGGAACCGTTGCGGTTACCGATCAGGGTGAAGTTGGAGATCATCGGGTTGGAGCGCGGCTCGAGATTGTTCGCCGTGTCGTTGCCGC
>PANX01000030.1 GCA_002707795.1 Maricaulis sp. | reverse complement strand
GTATTGCCGTTTCCAAAGCGCGCCTGGTGAAAACCGGGCGCGTTTTCGTTGGGGATGCCGGTACTGCGCGCCTGCAGGTCCGGCGAGAAGGGGGCCGCCCATGGCCAGTGATATCGAGATTGCCCGCGCCGCCACGCTCAAGCCGCTGCCGGAGATCGCCGCGGCGCTGGATATCCCGGCCGATGCGCTGGAACCCTATGGCAAGACCAAGGCGAAACTGTCCGGCGACTATATCGCCACGCTGAAGGACCGTCCGCGCGGCAAGCTGATCCTGGTCACCGCGATCAGCCCGACACCGGCCGGCGAGGGCAAGACCACCACGACAGTGGGGCTGGGCGACGGTCTGGCGCGGATCGGCCGCAAGGTCGCGATCTGCTTGCGCGAACCCTCCCTGGGGCCCTGCTTCGGGATGAAGGGCGGCGCCGCCGGCGGTGGCCGCGCCCAGGCCGTGCCGATGGACGATATCAATCTCCACTTCACTGGCGATTTCCATGCCATCACGGCCGCGCACAATCTGCTCGCTGCCATGCTCGACAACCACATCCACTGGGGCAATGAGCTGCGGATCGATACGCGCCGCATTGCCCTGCGCCGGGTGCTGGACGTCAATGACCGCTCCCTGCGCGAGGTGGTGACCGGGCTGGGCGGGCCGGCCAACGGCACGCCGCGCGAAGCCGGGTTCGATATCACGGTCGCCTCCGAGGTGATGGCCATTCTGTGCCTGGCCAGCGATCTGGAAGATCTGCAGCGGCGCCTGGGCAATATCGTGGTTGGCGAGCGGGTCGACCGCTCCCTGGTCACCGCCCGCGAACTGGGCGCCGACGGCGCGATGACCGTGCTGCTCAAGGACGCCTTCCAGCCCAATCTCGTGCAGACGCTGGAACACACGCCGACCTTCATCCATGGCGGACCCTTCGCCAATATCGCCCATGGCTGCAACTCGCTGGTCGCCACCGATACGGCCCTGCGCCTGGCCGACTATGTCGTGACGGAAGCCGGGTTCGGGGCCGATCTGGGTGCCGAGAAATTCTTCGACATCAAGTGTCGCAAGGGCGGTCTGTCCCCCTCGGCGGCCGTTCTGGTCGCAACCGTGCGGGCGCTGAAGATGAATGGCGGCGTCGAGAAGGGCGATCTGGGCGTGGAGAATGTCGCGGCCGTCGAGCGCGGCTGCGCCAATCTCGGCCGGCATATCGACAATCTGAAGCAATTCGGTGTGCCGCTGGTCGTCGCGATCAATCATTTCACCGCCGACACCGAGGCCGAACTGGCTGCTGTGAAGGCCTTCTGCGCCGAGCGCGGCGTCGAGGCCGTCCTGGCGACGCACTGGGCCGATGGCGGAGCCGGCACGGAAGCGCTGGCGCGCAGCGTTGCTGCGCTCGCTGACAGCGGTGAGGCCGACTTTGCGCCGCTCTACGATGACGATCTCACCCTGGTGGAGAAGATCGAGACCGTGGCGCGCAAGATCTACCGCGCCGGCGAGGTCGATATCGACAAGGCCGCGCGGGCGCAGCTGGAGCGCTGGCAGGAGGCCGGCCACGGCCGTCTGCCGGTGTGCATGGCCAAGACCCAGTACTCCTTCTCCTCGGATCCGGATCAGCTGGGCGCGCCGGAAGGTCATGTGCTCAAGGTGCGCGAGGTGCGACTGTCGGCCGGGGCCGGTTTCGTCGTGGCGATCTGCGGCAGCATCATGACAATGCCGGGCCTGCCCCGTCATCCGGCGGCACTGGACATCCGGCTCAACGAGGATGGCGAGATCGAAGGCCTGTTCTAGCCCGGATTTTCGTCTTCACAGCACTTGTTCGCGGTAACACGGGGCTTCCCGGCAGCCGCAGGCTTGCGTCGCTGCGCGCCTTGGTTATGAAGCGCGCAACACGCCTTTTGCCGAAGAGAGTCGCCATGACCGCCATTATCGACATTGCCGCCCGTGAAATCCTCGACAGCCGCGGCAATCCGACCGTCGAGGTCGATGTGCTGCTGGAGGACGGCTCGCTGGGCCGCGCCGCCGTGCCGTCGGGGGCGTCCACCGGCGCTCACGAGGCGGTCGAGATGCGCGATGGCGACGAACGCTATGGCGGCAAGGGCGTCCACAAGGCCTGTGCCGCCGTCGAGGGCGAGATCTTCGAGGCGATCGCCGGCATGGATGCCGAGGATCAGCGCCGCATCGATGAAGCCATGATCGAGCTGGACGGCACCGCCAACAAGTCGCGCCTCGGCGCCAATGCCATGCTGGGCGTGTCGCTCGCTGTGGCCAAGGCCGCAGCCGACGTCCAGGGCCAGCCGCTCTTCCGCTATGTCGGCGGCATGAATGCCCGCGTCCTGCCGGCCCCTATGATGAATATCATCAATGGCGGTGCCCACGCCGACAATCCGATCGACTTCCAGGAATTCATGATCATGCCGGTGGGCCTGCCGACCTTCTCCGAAGCCCTGCGCTGCGGCGCCGAGGTGTTCCATGCGCTCAAATCGCGCCTGAAGGCCGACGGGCTGAACACCAATGTCGGCGATGAGGGCGGCTTTGCCCCCAATCTTACCTCCGCCGAACAGGCGCTCGACGTGATCATGGCGGCCATCGAGGCCGCCGGTTACAAGCCGGGCGAGGATGTCGCCCTGGCGCTCGACGTGGCCTCCACCGAATTCTTCAAGGACGGCAAGTATGTGATGGCCGGTGCCGGTGTCACGCACGACTCGGCCGGCTTTGCCCAGTATCTGGAAGAACTGGTCGGCAAATACCCGATCGTCTCCATCGAGGACGGCATGGCCGAGGACGACTGGGACGGCTGGAAACAGCTGACCGAGCGCGTCGGCGAGCGCTGCCAGCTGGTCGGCGACGACCTCTTCGTGACCAATCCGGAACGCCTGGTGCACGGTATCGAGACCGGTGCCGCCAACGCCATCCTGGTGAAGGTCAACCAGATCGGCACGCTGTCGGAAACGCTCGACGCTGTCGATATCGCCCTGCGCTCGGGCTATGGCGCGGTGATGTCGCACCGTTCCGGCGAGACCGAGGATGCGACGATTGCCGACCTGGCTGTCGCCACCAATTGCGGGCAGATCAAGACCGGCTCGCTGGCCCGCTCCGACCGGACCGCCAAGTACAACCAGCTGCTGCGCATCGAGAGCCTGCTGGGCGATACGGCGATCTATGCCGGCGACAGCGGCCTGGCCTGACCTGCTACATTTGTAGGCGTGCCGCGCCGGTTGTTTCTCCGCTAAGCTTCCGGCGGAAGCGGGGGATGCAACGGGTCTATGACGACGCGGGACACATGGTCTGACGGGCTGTCGCCCGATGAAATCCTGGTGCGCGCGGGCCGTATCGGCTGGATGGTCCACGCCGTTGTGGTCGGGCTCGCCGCGCTCGGCCTCAACGCTCTGGACATGCCGCGGATCGCCATCGGCCTGGCAACGACCGGCATCCCGCTCAGCCTTGTCATCGCGGCGATCATGTTCCGCGGCTTCAATCTGCGCGCCTATTTCGTCCTGACCGGTCTGGCCGGCGTGATGTGGGGCGCGCTGGCGCTGGCTGTCGCACCGTCAGGCCTGGGCGAGGCAACACTCTTCGTCACCCTGGTGATCGGTGGTACGGCCGCAGCGGCGATCGCCATCCAGTTTCCGCGGCCCTGGCTGGTGGCGACGTCGCTGGCACCGGCGCTGAGCGGCCTTACGATTGCGCACCTCCTGCCGGGCACACCCCTCGGCCTTTCCATTGCGCCCATGGTGCTGATCTACGGTCTGCTCCTGGCGCTTCTGGCGCGCTATATGCGCGAGATCTTCAACGCCAATCTGCGGCTGACGGCGCAATTGTCCGACCAGGTCGATGCGCTGGGCCGGGCGGTGGAGGAACGCGACCGTGCCATGGCGGTCAAACAACGCCTCCTGCGGCACACCGGACACGACATGCGCCAGGCGCTGCATGCGGTGAAATTCGTGCTGCACTTCCTGCGCGACCAGCGTCTGTCGGACGAAACCCGCGAACTTGTCACACGAGGCCAGCGCTCGCTCGACGTGCTGGGCGGGTTGTTCCAGTCGATCCAGGATATCAGCCAGATCCAGTCCGAGCGCATCGAAGTGCGATCCGAACCGGTCGTCCTGGGCAGCCTCCTGCGCCGGGCGGCCTCGACCCTGGCCGGCGAGGCCCGCCAGCGCGAGATCGCGCTTCACGTCATTCCCGGCACGGCCCGGGTCGAGACCGATCCGCTGCTTCTCCAGCGCATCGTGCAGAATATCGCGGCCAATGCCGTGAAGTTCGCGGGCAGCCGCGTCGTGATCGGCGTGCGCCGCCGCGCGGGGCGGTTCACCATCGAGATCCTCGATGACGGGCCGGGCATACCCCGTGAGCGCCAGGACGAGATATTCGAGGAGTTTACCCAGCTGCAGCCCGGCACCGGCGAAGCGCCGGGTCTCGGACTGGGCCTTGCCATCGTGCGCGAACTGTCCGGCAAGCCGGGGCTGGAGGTTTCGGTCGACAGCCGTCTGGGGGCGGGAACACGCTTCTCGATCGGCGGCTGGCCCGTGCAGGGCGCGGACCTGCCGGCGAGCGGGCCGGCGGCGATCTGTGCCTTGGTGTATCGCGGTGAGCCCGATCCGGATCTGCGCCGCGCGGCAAGACTGACCGGTGAGTGGGGCTATCGCGTTGTCGAGATCGACAGCGAGGCTCAGGCGTCAATGGCGCCTGAGCCGGACATCGCGCTCGTCGCGTCCGATGTTGGTATCGCCCGGGCGCTGGCCCTGACCGGCGGACGGGCCGGGCGCACCATCGTTCTGGGCGGACCGGTGGTGGCAGACGGTTCCAGGCCGGCCTTGCATCTGGCCGGGGGCTGGCGACCCGCGCAGCTGCGCTCGGCGATGATGTCCTGCCTGCGGGCGCCGGGCTAGGATGGGGCTATGCAGGAGCGGCTGAACATCCTCATTGTCGACGACCACCCGCTGTTCCGCGACGGCATGAAGCGCGTGGCGATCAAGGCGTTTCCGGCGGCCCGCCTTGCCGAAGCCGATCGGGCGGAGGTTTTGTGGGCGCAAACCGATAAGCCGCCGGATGTTCTGCTGCTCGATCTGGTTTTCCCGGGTTTCGAGGCCGAGCGCGATTTCGCGCGTCTGCGGCAGGCCATGCCGCTGACCACGATCATTGTCGTGTCGATGACCGACGATCTGCAGACGGTGAATGCGATGATGGAGGCCGGAGCCAACGGTTTCCTGTCCAAGGCCGTTTCACCGGCGGATATGGGCCGCGTGCTGGCCGAGATCCAGGCAGGCGGGCAGTGCGTGCTGCTGGAATCGCGCGATGACGATATCCGTCCGACCGAATTGTCGCCGCGCCAGCTCGATGTGCTGCGCGGGCTGGCCCAGGGTGCGACCAACAAGGAGATCGCGCGGGATCTGGGCATTTCGCCCTTCACGGTGCGGGTGCATGTCTCGGCGATCCTGCGCGCTTTCGATGTCGCGACCCGCTCTGCGGCGATCGCGGCGGCTGTGGATGAGGGGCTCGTTTAGCAGGCATCCGCCGTGCAGGTTGTATCGGACATGTGTACGATTTATCTGCGCGGGCCGACGGGAGAGACTTTACACTCAATTCCAGTGCGAAGGTCTATCCAGATGAAAAACACGCAAATCCTTGTGGCTGCCATAGCAGCGGCCTGTCTTGCCGGCACTGCCCAGGCGGACACTCAGGTCTCGTCGGACCAGGGCAGCATGACCTGGGACCAGGCCATGTCACACTGTCGGGGAATGGGCATGCGCCTGCCGACCATCAACGAGCTGATGTGGGCCATGAACCACTTTGAAGGCAGCCGGTTTGCTGCCCAGCGCGGGTATTGGTCATCGGATACCGGCGGGAGTGTCAATTCGGCCCGCTGGGCTTCGACGGGAACATCGCCGCGCTGGAACGGCTATTCCAGCAACAGCCGCAATGCGCGCTATCATGTCGTGTGCATACGCACCAATTAGGGTCTGGAAGGCTATTGTGGCGCTGTACCCCGCCTTGAACGGATCCCCCAACCCGTTCGTCCGGCCAGTGCTGCGATGAGCAGCGAGAAGACCGGTCCGCCGAGGCAGAACAGGGCCCAGGGGGCATAGGCGAGCGTGGGCACGCCCAGCGTGGTGGCCATGAAGAGGGCCGAGACGGTCCAGGGCAGGAGGGGTTCGACCAGCGTCACCGAATCCTCGATCGAGCGTGACAGGTTTTCGCCTGACAGTCCGCGGTCGCGATAGGCCGGGCGGAAGAGCTCGCCGACGATCAGTGCCGTCACGCCGGCATGGGAGGTGATGGCGACGAAGGTCGCACCGGCCGCGAGCGTTGCGGCGACGAGGCTGAAGGTCGAGCGGACCGCACTCAGCAGCGCCTGCATCAGGCGGGCGAGGGCGCCGGAGGTTTCCATCGCACCGGCCAGCACAAAGGCCGTGATGATGAAGATCAGCGTCTGCCCCATCGAGGCCAGGCCGCCGCGATTGAGCAGGCCGGGCAGGGCGGCGGGGAGCGTATCCGGTGCGGTCCCGGTCATCGAGACGTCGAACCCGCCCATCACGACGCGGACCGCGTCGCCGGCGGCCCAGCCCTGGGCGGCAACGCCAAGAACAAGCGCCAGAGCCGAACTGGCCAGGATCACCAGGGCCGGCGGCTGGCGGAAGGCAATGCCGCCGATGGCCAGCGCTACCGGCAGCAGGGCGAACGCATCAAGCCGGAACAGGCCGGCCAGGGCGGCGGAGGTCGCCGCGGCCGTCTCCGGCGTGGCGGCATCGCCACCGCTGCCGAAGAGGCCGGCGAGCGCGTAGACCAGTCCGGCGAGGATGAAGGAGGGTATGGCCGTCCACAGCATGTGCCGGATGTGGCTGAAGACTGGCACATGGGCTGCGATCGCCGCGACATTGGTCGTGTCCGAGAGCGGTGACAGCTTGTCACCGAAATAGGCGCCCGAAACGACAGCGCCCGCAACCGGGGCCAGTGGCAGGCCCATGGCCTCCGCTGTGGCGATAAAGGCGACGCCCAGCGTGCCGGCCGAGCCCCAGGATGTGCCGGTCATGATCGACATCAGCGCCGTGCCGATGAAGGCCGTCAGGACGATATAGCCCGGATCGATAAGGGCGATACCGGTCACCACCATCAATGGAATCGTGCCGGAAAACATCCAGGCGCCCAGCAACACGCCGATAGAGAGCAGGATCAGTATGGCGGGCAGGACGTCGGCGATCTTGGCACCGGCGGCCGTCTGGATCGCCTCCCAGCCAGCGCCGCGGCTGTAGGCGATCAGGCCCGCGCACAGCGCGGCCAGCGCCATGGCGACGATCAGGATCTCGCCGCCGAAGCCCGACAGCGCCACACCGCCCGCTATGGCGGTCAGCAGGACGGCGAGGGGTATAAGGGCGAGGACCAGTGGCAGGTCAGTACGTTTGGAAGCTGGGGTCATTGGCCGAGTGCCTGGTCGAGATCGTCAAGCAGCCTGTCCGGGCCTTCCAGCCCGACCGACAGGCGGACAAGGTTGAAGGGGCGGCGCGGATCGCGGCCATCGGCCCGGCCGGCCGGGATGACAAGGCTTTCGACACCGCCCCAGCTGACCGCGCGGCCGAACAGTTTGAGCCGGTCGAGACAGGCGCAGACGCGGTCGAAATCCGGAGCGTCGATCTCGATGGAGAAGAGCCCGGAATGCCCGCGCATCTGGCGTTGGAACAGGTCAGCCGACCCGTCATTGAGTGCTGGATGGAAGACCCGGCGCACGCGCGGATGGTCCGCCAAGGCCCGCGCGAGCGTCTCGCCATCGGCCTGGTGCTGTTTCAGCCGGGCGGGCAGGGTCATCAGACCGCGCGTGAGCAGAAAGGCGTCCAGCGGTGCCTGTATGCCGCCCAGCAGCATATAGCCGCGTTCGAAGATGCGCCGGACCAGGTCTTCGGACGCCATCACGGCGCCGCCGATCACGTCGGAATGGCCGCCGATATACTTCGAGCAGGAGTGCAGCACGATGTCGAAACCGAGCGTGATCGGCTTCTGCAACAGCGGTGTGGCGACGGTATTGTCGATGGCTGTGAGGATGTTGCGGCTGTGCGCCAGGCGGGCGATGGCTTCCAGCGGCAGGAGGCCGAACAGCATGGTGCCCGGGCTTTCCACGAAGATCAGCCGGGTTGCCGGCGTCAGCGCGGTCTCGATCGTGTCCAGGGCGGTTTCGCCTTCGGGGAAGACCTGGCTGTGGGTGATTCCGAATCGTTCGAGCTGCGTGGCGAGCTGCAGGGTCGGTCCGTAGATATCGCCGGCGAACAGGATGTGGTCGCCACTGTCCAGCACGGCAAACAGCGTTGCCGCGATGGCCGCCATACCCGATCCGAAGCAGCGGCAGTCGTCGGCGCGTTCCAGGGCAGCGAGGCTGGTCTCCAGAGCGCGCACGCCGGGATTCGTGCCGCGGGAATAGACCGTGCGGCGGCTTTCATGGGCGAGCCCGTCCAGCAGATCGGCGGTGCGCGCATGGCGGAAGAGCGAGGCCTGCACGATCGGCGGCAGTACCGGTTCGGCGCCGGCCTGTGGCTGACCTCCGGCCCGCAGGCAGATCAGTTCATCGTGTGAATCCAGTCCCCTCATGGCCGCGACCATGGCCGATTTCGGCAAGCCGCGCCAGCACTTGCGCGGCACTGGTAGGGGGCGGCCCGCCGCAATCCGACCCAATCTCTTACCCAGTCCTGAATCCGGGATTCACCGTTCCTAAAGCCTGCTCGTGTTGAATCACTGGCAGGATATGAAGCCGGTGCGGGACAACCGGCCAGATACAGGTGGTGGATTTGGACGCGATCAAGCGTTTCGGGACGAGTGCCTTTCTTGCGGTGGCGATTGCCTATTTCGGCTATCACGCGCTCACCGGCGAGCAGGGCGTTCTGAACTGGATTGTCGTCAAGAACGAGATTCGCGCCGCCGAGGCCGAACTCGCCATCGCCGTTGCCGAACGTGAACAGCTGGAAGAGACCGCGGCGCGCCTGCGTTCGGACAGTCTCGACCTCGACTATGTCGAGGAACGCGCCCGTGACATCCTCAATGTCGCCCATCCCCGCGAATTCATCGTCGAGATCGAACCCTCGCCGCAGCGCTAGGGTATTGAGACCCATCCTCTCCCCGCCCGGGGAGAGGTCCGAGCGCAGCTCGGGGTGAGGGGCGGCCGCAAAGCGGCCTTCAGGGAATATCCCGCTCCTGCGCGTCAGCTAAATCAGAACGACCAAAATCATCAGTGGCACGGCTTCGCCGTACGCCCCTCATCCGGGCTTCGCCCACCTTCTCCCCGGTCGGGGAGAGGGACCGTTCCCCGCCTCCGACGCGCCTGCAGCATGCCCTTTTTTGGCCATGGAGCTTGCCGTCGGCGTCATCCATCTGATATGCGGCAGTGACCGTCAGATGGGAGCGCGAAGCTTTATTTCGCGTGCGAAGAAATGGCTGCCAAGCGTACGACCAAGACCACCGCATCGAAATCCTCGGCCAAGTCCGCCGGAAAAGACGAGCTTCTCCAGTACTATCGCGACATGCTGCTGATGCGGCGTTTCGAGGAGAAGGCAGGCCAGCTTTACGGCATGGGTCTCATTGCGGGCTTCTGTCACCTCTATATCGGCCAGGAAGCGGTCGTCACCGGGATCCAGGCGGCGCTGGAAGAGGGCGACCAGGTGATCACGGGCTATCGCGATCACGCCCACATGCTGGCCTGCGGCATGGATCCGAACGGCGTCATGGCCGAGCTGACCGGCCGAGAGGGCGGGTATTCGCGTGGCAAGGGCGGCTCGATGCACATGTTCTCCCGCGAGAAGCAATTCTATGGCGGCCACGGCATTGTCGGCGCCCAGGTCTCGCTCGGCACCGGCCTGGCCTTTGCCGACCGCTACAAGGAAAACAAGAAGGTCGCCGTGACCTATTTCGGCGACGGTGCGGCCAATCAGGGCCAGGTCTATGAGAGCTTCAACATGGCCAAGCTCTGGGACCTTCCGGTCATCTATGTGATCGAGAACAACCAGTACGCCATGGGCACCGCGGTCAAGCGCGCCTCTTCGGAAACCGCGCTGCACAAGCGCGGCCTCTCCTTCGGCATTCCGGGCGAGGAAGTCGACGGCATGGATGTCGAGGCGGTGAAGGCGGCGGCAGCCAAGGCGGTCAAGCATGCCCGCGACGGCAATGGCCCCTATATTCTGGAAATGAAGACCTACCGCTATCGCGGCCACTCGATGTCCGACCCGGCGAAATACCGCACGCGCGAGGAAGTCGACGACATCCGCTCGCACCACGACCCGATCGACCTCGTGAAAAAGCGTCTCATCGAAGGCAAGCATGCCACCGAGGAGGAGCTGAAGGAGATCGACAAGGAGGTGAAGAAGATCGTCAACGACGCAGCCCAGTTCGCCAAGGACAGCCCCGAGCCGGATCCGTCCGAGCTCTACACGGATGTGCTGGTGGAGGTGTAGGTTTGGCCTTGTCGGCCCATAGCTGCGCTGTACGCGGGACTCGCCTGCCGGGCGAGCCTGTGCGCGACTGTGGTCCTGACAAGGGAGGACGATCATGACACCGCAAGTGAAGCACTTTCTCGATACTTGGCACCGCGCCGTTGAAACCCGCGACGAGGCGCTGCTGGCGTCGATCATCGCGGAGGGCTGCGAGCTGCACTCGCCGGTCGTCTGGAAACCGTCGGCCGACACGCACTACCTGCTGCACATCCTGATGGGCGTGATCACCACGATCGAGGGTTTTGCCTATCGCCAGCAATGGGTGGACGGCAACGAGATCATCCTGGAATTCACCGGTACGGTGGACGGCAAGGGCCTTGTCGGTATCGACAAGATATCGCTCGACGATGCCGGCCACATGAACCGGATCGAGGTGCTGATCCGCCCGATGAACACCCTGCTGGAATTCGCCACACGCATGCGCGAGCACGCGCTGCGCTACAAGCCGGAGGCGGCCAATGGCTAGCCGGCTGAGCCTTCTCATCACGAGCGTCGCCGTGCTGGCGGCGAGCGGTTGCTCGGACAATTCCGAACCCGCGATTTCGGCGGTTGAGGAAGCCGTTCCCGGCTATCTCGAACGCCTGCACGCCCCGGGCATGGCCGTGGCTGTGATCCGCAATGGCGAGCTTGTCTGGGCGGAGGGTTTTGGCCTGACGGGCGTCGAGGCGGACAGCGCGCCTGTCACCCATCGCACCGTTTTCGAATTCGCTTCCCTGTCCAAGCCGGTCTTCGCGGCGATTGCCGCCGGGCAGGCGCAGGAAGGCGTCTACGATCTGGATGAGCCGCTCGGCCCGGCGGCGGACTTTCCCCGTATTGCCGATCCCGAGGCTTTCACCAGTGTGACGCCGCGGATGATCCTGTCGCACGGTACGACGCTGCCCAACTGGGCAGACGAGGCGGGCGGGCCGCTGGAATTCTCCGGTACCCCCGGCTCGCGCTTCCGCTATTCCGGCGAGGCCTACGGCCTGCTGCAGTCGATGCTGGAACGGCGCACCCGGGCCAGCCTGGAAGCGCTGCTCGAGCCGCTCGCGGCCGAGGCGGGCATGACGGACGCCCACTATGCGGCCGGTGAGGCCGGCGCGGCGGATCCGGTGATGGCGGTCAATCGCGACGGTTCGGTCCGCCCGCGCCGCGATGCGGCCGAGGGACATGCCGCCGCTTCGCTCACGGCCAGCGTGTTCGATTATGGGCGCTTCGTCGCCTGGCTGCTCGATGATGAGCAGGACGATCTTCGCGAGACCCTGTTCACCCCGACCCGGCCGGTCGCGTGGGACGCGTTCGGCCGGGAGGGTGAAATGCCCGAAGGCGTCGAGATCGACTGGGGGCTGGGCTGGGGTCTCTATCGCGAGAACGGCCGGCGGATTGCCTTCCACTGGGGCGACAACGGCGCTTTCAAGTCCTTTGTCGCCATCGATATCGACCGGCGCGACGCCATCGTTTACGCCGCCAATGGCTGGGACGGCCTGTGCGTTGCCGTGCCGCTGGCCGAACCCGTCGTCGGCGATGTCGGCACGATCACCGACTGGCTGAACTACAGCCGTATCGACAGCGGCTCGCCCGTCTGTCCGGACCGGGAGTAGTCGCGGCCATGCACCATTCCGGACAATGCCATTGCGGGGCGGTGAAAGTGTCTTTCCAGAGCGAGCGTTCGCCGGCGGAGCTGGGCGTGCGCACCTGCCAGTGCGATTTCTGCCGCCGCCAGGGCGCCGTGAACATTTCCGATCCGGCCGGCGCGATCGAGATCGATTGCCGCCCGGACGATATCCATCGCTACCGCTTCGCCCTGCGCACAGCGGATTTTCTGATTTGCAGGACCTGCGGCACTTATGTGGCCGCCGTGATGGGCGAGGGCGAGCGTATCGTCTCGACCATCAATGTGGTGGGCCTGCGCATGGCGGACTTCCTCGATATTGAGGAGGCCCCCGCCGACTTTGCCGCCGAGACGACCGGGGCCCGCATCGCCCGGCGTTTCGACAAGTGGACGCCCACACGTTTCACGAACCCACAGCTTGCCGCATCCAATTTCGGCCCTCACTGAACGGAAGATACCATGCCTATCCCCATTCTCATGCCGGCCCTTTCGCCCACGATGGAAGAGGGCACGCTGGCCAAATGGCTGATCAAGGAAGGTGACAGCGTCGAGAGCGGCGATGTCATCGCCGAGATCGAGACCGACAAGGCGACGATGGAAGTCGAAGCCGTCGAGGAGGGCGTGGTCGCCAAACTCCTGGTCGAGGAAGGCACCGAGGGTGTGAAGGTCAATTCGCCGATCGCCATGCTGGCCGAAGAGGGCGAGAATCCCGACGAGATCGAGGCCCCCGAAGCCGGCAGCGAGAGCGCTGCGGCCTCAAGTGCGTCCGATGAGAACGGTTCGGACGAGACGCAGGACGAAACGCCGGATGCGCCGGAAGGCGAGCCGGTCTTTGTCGATCATTCCGCGCCGGATGCGTCCGATCCGGAACTGCCGGAAGGCACGAAAATGGTCGAGACCACGGTGCGCGACGCGCTGCGCGACGCCATGGCCGAGGAAATGCGCCGCGACGAGACGGTCTTCGTGATGGGCGAGGAAGTCGCCGAATACGAGGGCGCCTACAAGGTGACGCGCGGCCTGCTGGCGGAATTCGGTCCGAAGCGCGTGGTCGACACGCCGATCACCGAGCACGGCTTTGCCGGCCTGGGCGTCGGTGCCGCCTTCAACGGTCTCAAGCCGATCGTCGAATTCATGACCTTCAACTTCGCCATGCAGGCGATCGACCAGATCATCAACTCGGCCGCCAAGACGCTCTACATGTCCGGCGGCCAGATGGGCTGTTCCATCGTCTTCCGCGGCCCCAACTCGGCCGCCAGCCGCGTCGGCGCCCAGCACTCCCAGGACTATTCCGCCTGGTATGCCAATGTGCCGGGCCTCAAGGTGATCGCGCCCTATGACGCGGCCGATGCCAAGGGCCTGCTGAAGGCCGCCATTCGCGACCCGAACCCGGTCGTCTTCCTGGAACACGAGCTGATCTACGGCGAGACCTTCGACGTGCCGGACACGGATGACTGGGTGCTGCCGATCGGCAAGGCCAAGATCCGCCGCACCGGCAAGGACGTCACCATCACTGCCCATTCCCGCATGGTCGGTTTTGCGCTGGAAGCGGCAGAAAAGCTGGCGGAAGAGGGGATCGACGCCGAGGTGATCGACCTGCGCACCCTGCGTCCGCTCGACACCGA
>PANX01000029.1 GCA_002707795.1 Maricaulis sp. | reverse complement strand
TCCACTGGCTGGCGGCGATCCCGCCCGGCGTGGCCGGTGCACGGCCTTCGAATTCATCGTCCGCGAGGGTCGAGATCATGCGGCGCATATCGGCTTCCGCGATCGCGGCGCTGGAAACTCCGGTATCTTCTGACGGCGCGGACTGTCCCGCGTCGGTTGCCTCGGTGGTCGTCTCCGGTGCCGGCGCGGCGTCCGTGTCCGCCTCGTCTGCCGGTGTGCAGGCGGCGAGCAGGAGCCCGCTTGCCAGAGTGCTCAAAACTAGTCGTTTCATGGTTCTCCCCCATGTTGCGGCCAACTGGGCCTTGGGCTTTGGCGCAAAACTGTGGCACATCCTGCATTCGTGCTCGTCGCGCACAAGGGGTGGCGTCACTGAGATCGAGCGCAAATGGGGTTTGACCAAACCTGAATGACCATTCATGTTTGGTGTTGACCACACAAAAGAAGAGTGGGTCGAAAGACCGGTACGCCTGAGGGGAGAGATCATGGCGGATACGAATGCAGGTGCTGCGCAAGGCGGCAACTTGCCCGGAGCAGGCTATCGCAGCCTGGTCATGGTGCTGCTGTTCCTGATTTATGCGTTCAACTTCCTGGACCGCCAGATCATTTCCATCCTGGCCATCCCGATCAAGGAAGACCTGGGCCTGACCGACGAACAGCTCGGCCTGCTCGGCGGTATCGCTTTCGCGCTCCTCTATTCCACGCTGGGCGTGCCGATCGCCTGGTTTGCCGACCGGTTCAACCGGACCTGGATCATGACGGCGGCGCTGACGATCTGGAGCGGCTTCACGGCGCTCAGCGGCTTCGCCCAGAACTTCATGCAGCTCTTCCTGGCCCGCGTTGGCGTGGGTGTCGGCGAGGCGGGCGGTGTCGCGCCGGCCTACACGATCATCGCCGACTATTATCCGCCCTCCAAGCGCGCCCGGGCGCTGGCGATCTACTCGCTCGGCATTCCCGTGGGCAGCGCCTTCGGTGTCATCGCGGGTTCGCAGATTGCCGGCGGCGGCATTTCCGACGCGCTGGACTGGCGCTCCGCCTTCTTCATCGTCGGTATTGCCGGCATCGTTCTGGCGCCGATCTTCAAACTCGTCGTGCGCGAGCCCAAGCGCGGGCAATATGATGCGCCGGCCGTGGCCGCCAAGGTGGATGCGCCGAAGGACACGGTCGATGTCTATCCGGCCGATCGCATCCGCATCCTGTCGATTGCCGGTGCGGCGCTGCTCGCCCTGCCCAGCCTGCTCTCCATCTTCAACGCTGTTGTGTTCGGTGCGACCCCGGTGCAGTCGGTCGGCCTGCTCGCCGTGACCGCGGCTGTCGCCGCCGTGTGCGGCTGGTTCGGCGGGCAGTGGATCGGGCGTCAGTCGAAAGGGCTGCCGCTGGCGCTGGGCCTGTCTGTCCTGATGGTGCTGCCGGGCCTGGTCGCCTGGTTCGTGCCGGCCCTGACCGGCGGTGCCCCCATCGGCACGGCGGCGATTGCCTGGCTGATCGGCCGGGCCATCGCGGGTGCGCTGATCGGCTTCTTCTTCGCCACCTTCCGCGAATTCATGATGCTGGCCCTGCGCAAGCCGAGCTTCTGGCTGATGATCCTGGGCGCCTCGGCCTCGTCGATGATGGGCTATGGCGTCTTCTTCTGGCTGCCCTCCTTCTTTGCGCGCAGCTTCCAGCTGTCGCTGACGGAGACGGGCTGGCTGTTCGGCGGCGTGCTGTTCGTGGCCGGCAGCCTGGGCATCTTCCTGGGCGGCGTGATGGGTGACTGGATGGGCAAGCGCAAGCGCTCGGCCTTCGCCACGGTTCCCGCCGTCGCCTTCCTGCTGTGCGCGCCGCTCTACTGGGCCGGCGTGATGTCGCCGTCCGCGACGATGGCGGTCGCCCTGCTGTTCATCCCGACGGCGCTGGGCCTGGCCTGGCTGGGACCGGTTCTCTCGGCCTTCCAGCACCTGGTGCCGCCGCACATGCGCACCAGCGCCTCGTCGGTCTTCCTGCTGATCAACAATCTTCTGGGTATTGGCGGGGGCGTCTACGTGCTGGGCCGGTTGTCGACCGCGCTGCAGCCGACCTTCGGTGACGGTTCGCTGCGCATTTCCATCCTGATCGGAGCCAGCCTCTATCTGGTGGCTGCCTTCTTCATGTTCTGGGCCGCGCGTTATCTGGCCCGCGACTGGGAAGGCGAGGGCGAGACCGTGCCGGTGCCGGAAGCGGAGCCGCCGACCGAGGCCGAACCCAGCTGATGACCGGTGCCATGTTCACAGACCATTTCTTCACCAATGCCGACGGGCTGCGCATCCATTATCGCGACTATCCGGCCCAGGGCACAGAGACCGGCGTGCCGGTGCTGTGCCTGCACGGTCTGACGCGCAATGTGAAGGACTTCGAGGATCTGGCGCCGAAGATCGCGGCGAAGGGGCGGCGGGTGATCGTCGCCTCCCAGCGCGGCCGCGGCCGCTCCGATCCGGACCCGCAGGTCGAGCGTTACCAGCCGCCGGTCTATGCCGCCGACATGCTGGGCCTGCTCGATACGCTGGGGATTGCCCGGGCGGTGTTTGTGGGCACCTCGATGGGCGGTCTGATGACCTTTGTCGTCGCCGGCATCCAGCCGCAACGCATCGCCGCGGCGGTGATCAACGATGTCGGACCGGTGGTCTCGAAAGAAGGCCTGGACCGGATCAAGCTGAACACGTCCAGCCGCGATCCGGCGGCCAGCTGGGACGAGGCGGCGGCGCGCACGCGCGACAGCAATCTGGCCGCCTTCCCGGCGCGGGCCGACGACGAGGCCTTCTGGCTCGACTTTGCGAAAAAGACCTGGATCGACGGCGAGAATGGCGCGGTCGTGCTCGATTATGACGGCGCGATCCTGTCCATGCTGGGCGGCGATGACGGCCCGCTGCCGGAGCTCTGGGAGTTCTGGGAACCCTTCCGTACCATTCCGGCCCTCGTCGTGCGTGGCGGGATCAGCGATCTTCTCTCGCCGGAAACGGTGGCCGAGATGCGCCGGCGCAAGCCCGATCTGGGCGTGGTGGAAGTGCCCGATGTGGGCCATGCCCCCTTCATGACCGAGCCGGAGGCCTGGGCCGAGATCAGTACCTTCCTCGACCGCGTCGACTAGAGTCATAAGACAAGCATTTTCAGCAAAAGTGGGCACCGGTTCTGCGGCTCGAAAATGCGGCCACTCAGAAAACCGGAGCGATTTCATCGCCCCTTATTGCGATGAAGCCGCTCTAGCCGAAGGTCTGCGCCAGCAGTCCGGCATCGGGTTTTTCGTTCCAGAACAGCCGGGCGCCGGCCTCGCCCTCGATATCGGCGGCGCAGATATGGCCGGTCTTCACCTTTGCATTGCTGTCGGCACCGCTCAGCGCGGCATGCATGTAGCGCAGCACGCCGTTTGATGTGACGATGAGGGTGAGGGGACCCTGTGCCGCATCGCGCATGGCCGCGAGCGCATTGGCCTTCAGCGTTGCCTCGTCCGGCGACCAGTCGGTGCCGTCGGGACGGCGGTGATGCTTGTCCCAGCTGTCCAGCGCATCCTGACCGAAGGCGGCGACGATCTCGTCATTCGACTTGCCGCCCCAGGCGCCGTAGTCGATCTCCTTCAGGCGTTCGTCGATTTCGGGCGTGCCGGCAAAGCCGGTCAGTCCGGCGACGATGTCCGCGGCGCGCCGCGTGCGCTTCAGCGGACCGCAGACGATGCGGCCCGGTGTCAGACCGGACGCGGCCAGGGCTTCGCCCAGCGCCCGGGCCTGGGCCTCGCCGCTCTCGACCAGCGGCAGGTCTTCCCTCGCGCCGACCCAGACCGGCGTGTCGCCGGGACCGAATGTATTGCCGTGGCGGGCGAGCAGGATTTTCGTCATGCCACCAGCTCCCCCTCGCGGGCGATGATCTCTTCCACACGCACCGCATCTTCCGGTGCATCGACTGACCAGGCCGAGCGGCCGCGATAATCGGTCAGCACGACGCGGATCGGGATGCCGTTCTCCAGGGCACGCAATTGTTCCAGGCTCTCGGTCAACTCGAACGG
The DNA here is from genome assembly GCA_002707795.1 of Maricaulis sp. Taxonomy (GTDB): domain Bacteria; phylum Pseudomonadota; class Alphaproteobacteria; order Caulobacterales; family Maricaulaceae; genus Maricaulis; species Maricaulis virginensis. The sequence goes on along the minus strand of PANX01000029.1, from coordinate 19,177 downwards.
GGTCGGCTCCAGCGCGACCAGTTTCTCAAGCGTGTCGCGGCGATAGCCGTAGAGGCCGATATGCTGATAGGTGGGCGCGCCTTCTCCGGGCTTGCGGCGGAAGGGGATGACGGCCTTGGAAAAATACATCGCGTCCATCGCCTTGTTGAAGACGACGGTCGTGCCCGAGGCCGAGCCTTTCGCCTTGTCGGCGCGCATCCGGGTTTCGGTCTCCGCGGGCAGTTCGATGGCGGGTGTGGCCATTTGAAGTGAGGGGTCCGCCCGCAGCGTCCCGGCGACACCGCCGATCACCCAGGGCGGGATCAGGGGCGCGTCGCCCTGCACGTTGATGACGATTTCCGCATCGCTGTCGAGACGGCGCATGGCATCGAGTGCGCGTTCCGTCCCGTTGCGGCAGGCCGGGTCTGTCATCACCGCTTCGCCGCCGGCGGCGGTTACGGCGTCCAGGATGCGCTCGTCGTCGGTTGCGACCACGACGCGGTCGACCCCGTCGGCTGCCGCGGCGATCCGCCAGACCCGCTCGATCATCATCTTGCCGGCGATCTTCGCCAGCGGTTTACCGGGAAAGCGGGTCGACCCGTAGCGGGCGGGAATGACGGCAAGAACGGACATGTGGCGCAGCTCCCTCGGCTTTTCCGGCTTGTTCCACAATCCGCCGGGAATTGCCATATTGGCAGTATCCACGACCCTGGATGCGGAATTTCCCCGTGCACTCGCGGCATTGATGTGTACACATGACGCCGCCCGGACCCTGAACAGCCCGGGACTCCTGTCACCGAAGGCGAAACGAGGACGTTAGATGCGCCATTTCCTGTCCACCGAAGATTGGTCCCGCAACGAACTTCAGGGCCTGCTCGACCGAGCAGCCGCCTTCAAGTCGGGCGTGAAGAGCCGATCCTTGGAGGGCAAGTCGGTTGCGCTGGTGTTCTTTAACCCCTCGCTGCGAACACGATCGAGTTTCGACATCGGCGCGCACCAGCTGGGCGGTCATGCCATCGTGCTCGACGCGAAGGGCGCGACCTGGCCGATGGAGTTCGGTGACGGCGCCATCATGGACGGTGCCGAGGAAGAGCATGTGCGCGAGGCCGCGCGCGTGCTGTCGCGCTATGTCGACCTGATCGCCATCCGCTGCTTCCCGGAATTCAAGAACTGGCAGGCCGAGCGCGAGGATCCGATGATCTCCGCTTTCGCGAAACATGCGACGGTGCCGGTCATCAATATGGAGACCATCGTCCACCCCTGTCAGGAACTGGCCCACATGCTGGCCCTGCAGGAGCGCTCCGGTCCGGTGGCGGGCAAGAATTATCTTCTGACCTGGGTGCCGCATCCCAAGCCGCTGAACACGGCCGTGGCCAATTCCTCGCTGCTGATCGCATCGAAATTCGGCGCCAATGTCCGCATCCTGGTGCCTGATGACGTCTACCGTCTCGACGAGCGCTACATGTCGGCCGCGGAACGCTTCACGGCTGAAGGCGGCGGTTCGGTGACGCTGACGACCGATATCGAGGCGGCCTATTCGGGTGCCGATGTCGTTTATGCCAAGAGCTGGGGGGCGCTGCCCTTCTACGGCAATTGGGGCGAGGAAGCGCCGTTCCGGGCGAAGGGTGCCGACTTCATGATCACGCCGGAAAAGATGGCGCTAACCAATAATGCCGTCGTTTCTCACTGCCTGCCGATGCGCCGCAATGTGAAGATCGCCGATGCCGTGGTCGACAGCGACGCCTTCATGGGGATCGACGAGGCAGAAAACCGCCTGCACGTCCAAAAGGCCGTCATGGAAGCCCTCGCCCTGCAAGGGGGGGCGGAATGAGCGGCAAGGATCCGGTCCAGCCCCCGGTTCGCCAGACCATTGTCCAATTGCTGTCGCACATGCGCGACGGCAAGGAGATCCGCGAATATCTGCACCGCTTCTCCGGCGTCGACCAGGAACGCTTTGCCGTCATCAAGGTCGGCGGTGCGGTCATCCAGGACGATCTGGACGGGCTCGCCTCGGCGCTGGCCTTCCTGCAGACGGTCGGTCTGACGCCGGTCGTGGTGCATGGCGGCGGGCCGCAGCTGGATGCAGCGCTCGACGCGGCGGGCATTGCCACCGAACGGATCAATGGCCTGCGCGTCACGCGTGAACCGGCCATCCCGATCATCCGCGACACGCTGACCGAAGCCAATCTCGCCCTGGTGGACGCGATCCGCGCCGCCGGCGGCCGTGCGGCGGCCATCCCGCGCGGCGTGTTCGAGGCCGAACTGGTTGACGAGAAGACACTCGGACGGGTCGGCGAGCCGAGCCGGGTCCGGCTGGACCTGGTGGCGGCTGCGGCCCGGGCCGGCCAGGCCTCGATCCTGGCCTGTCTGGGGGAGACGGCCGACGGGTGTCTCGTCAACGTCAATGCCGATACCGCCGTGCGTGCCCTGGTGCATGCGCTGCAGCCCTACAAGGTCGTCTTCCTCACCGGGACGGGCGGGCTGCTCGACGAGGACGGCGATATCCTGTCCTCCATCAACCTGGCGACCGATTTCGCCGAGCTGATGGATGCCGACTGGGTCAATGGCGGCATGCGGCTGAAGCTCGAGGAGATCAAGCGCCTGCTCGACGACCTGCCGCTGTCATCCTCTGTGTCGATCACGCGTCCGGCCGAACTGGCGCGCGAGCTCTTCACCCATGCCGGTGCCGGTACGCTGATCCGCCGTGGCGAGCGCATCAAGGCGGCCTCGTCGAAGGACGAACTCGATATCGCCAAGCTGGACAGCCTGGTGACCAAGGCGTTCGGCCGTCCGCCGATCGCCGGTTACTGGGACAGTCTTGTGATCGACCAGGCCTTCGTGACCGACAGCTATCGGGCCGCGGCCCTCACCACCCGGCTGGACGACTGGATCTATCTGGACAAGTTCGCCGTGCTCGACGACGCGCGCGGTGAGGGCCTGGGCCGGGCCGTCTGGCACCGCCTGGTCGAGTACGCGCCGCGCCTGATCTGGCGGTCGCGCACCAGCAATCCGGTCAACGGTTTCTATTTCGACGAATGTGATGGCGCAGTGCGCCGCGATGAATGGACCGTGTTCTGGCGCGGCGAGGATGTCAGCCTGACCGGGATCGATGCCGTGGTCGAGAAAGCCTTCTCCCTGCCGCCCACGCTCGAGGCACCGAAATGACCGCCCGGATCGGACTGATCGGTGCACGCGGACATACCGGCCGGGAATTGCTGCGCCTGATCGGCGGCCGCGACGACATGGTTCTGGCCTATGCCGGTTCGCGCGAGTTTGCCGGCAAGCCCGTGGCCGGCATGGCGCCGGAAATCGGCGGCGATCTCGCATTCGAGGCGCTGTCGCCGGAGGATGTCGGCGCGCGGCCCGTCGATGCCGTGATCCTGGCGCTGCCGAACGGGGCCGCGGCGCCGTTTGTCGCGGCCATTCCGGCCGGAACCGTGATTGTCGATCTGTCGGCCGACTACCGGTTTGACGACAGCTGGGTCTACGGCCTGCCGGAAATCCACGGCCGCGAGGCGATCCGCCATGCCCGCCGCATTGCCAATCCGGGGTGCTATGCCACCGCCGGCCAGCTGGCTATCGCGCCGCTGCGCGGCCGCCTGGCCGGTCCGGCGCATGTGTTCGGCGTGTCGGGCTATTCCGGCGCCGGCACGACGCCATCGCGCAAGAATGACCCGGATGCATTGGCCGACAATCTGATGCCCTATGCCCTGATGGGGCATATCCATGAGGGCGAGATGAGCCGGCATCTCGGCGAGAGCGTCCGCTTCACGCCGCATGTCGCGCAATTCTTCCGCGGCATCGTGGCGACGGTGCATGTCGAGCTGGCCGAGCCGATGGATCGCGACACGCTGATCGGATGCTTCCGTGACGCCTATGCTGACGAACCGCTGATCGAGGTCGTCGAGCGCATCCCGGAAGTGCGCGACGGTGCCGGCAATCCCGGCGCGGTGATCGGCGGCTTCGCGGTGGATGAGAGCGGCCGGCGCGCCGTCATCGTCAGCGCGCTGGACAATCTCCTCAAGGGCGCGGCCACCCAGGCGATGCAGAATCTGACCCTCGCACTGGGGCTGGAAGAGCTGCGCGGCTAGCGGGGACAGGCAGTCCCGGAGGTTTGTCGTCCTTCCCCTCGATGGGGAAGGTGGNCCNGCGCATNNCGCTGGCTCGGAAGGGGNGAATCCCGGTGCCGGCTGTCTGATTGCATAGTCGCGAAGACCTCGCCGCCACCCCATCCACCACGCCTTCGGCGCGGTCCCCCTTCCCCATCAAGGGGAAGGACGGGGCCTTACCCGTCGTCGTTGGAGTATCCGCGCACGACGCCGGCTTCCGCGTCGATCGCCTGCCAGCGGTCTTCATACGCAGCATCGCGCTCGACCCGGACATGTCCTTCGGCCCGCCAGAGGGTGAAGTCGCGCGTGCGGCCGCCGTCGAGCGGAATGGCCAGTTCGCCGACCGGTTCGAACGTCCGGAAATCCTCCCGCAGGCGCGGCACTTCCAGCGGCCTGTGCGAGACGATCAGGACCGGGCCGTCGATCGTCTCCGGCAGCGGCCAGATATCCTCGGCATGGTTCACGGGACCGGAATAGCGCAGCCACATGCGCATCTCCGTCTGCAGCGAAGGCGCATAGCGCTGGGTCTGGTGGAAGACATTGCGGTCGTCGAACACGATGAAGGCATAGTCGTCCGCGGCGGCGGCTTCGGCGATGGCGGCCGCGGTTTCCGGCCAGGCGCGGATACGCTTGGTCGCGTTGTCGAGGCCGGCCATCTCCACCAGAGCCGGGCTGGCGGCCATCACGGCAAAGCCGATACCGACAACACTGTGCAGGACGATTGAGCCGATCAGCACGGCGCGGCGCCAGGCGGGTCCGTTCAGAAGGAAGAGTGTGACCAGGAGCGTTGCGGCCACATAGGCACCGGCAGCCCAGTTGGCATGGGCCCGACTGATGAAAGCCTGGATCGAGACGGCGAGGATCGCGGGCAGGATGAAGGCGGCGAGCAGGCGGCGTTCGGGTGCGATGTTGCGAAGCTTCAGTGCGCCGGCGATCAGCAGGCCGATCAGCACCGGAAACAGGACGGGGCCGAAGACAGCGATCTGCTCGACAAGAAATTCGGCCATTTCGGCGGGATGAAACAGGTCGCCGCCCCAGTTTGCATTGGCCGCCGTGTGCGTGACGGTGGCGAAATCGTTTGCTGCGTTCCAGGCGAGATTGGGGGCCAGGCAGGCGAGCGCGATGAGTGCGGCGACGGCACCTTTCAGGCCCAGCAGCGCCCGGCGCAACGGTGCGTCGATCACGATGCCGATGGCCGTGCCGACGACGAAATAGATCATCGCGTATTTGGACAGGAAGCCGAGGCCGATGGCGAGGCCCAGACCCGCCGCGGAAACCCAGCCGCCATCCTCACGCAGGCGCAGCAGGGTGTAGAGACCGGCCGACCAGGCACACAGCAGCAGCGCATCGGTCGAGATGACGACGCCGGACAGCCAGATCGAGGGCAGGGTGAGATAGACGGCCGCGGCCCAGAAGCCGGCCCGGCTGTCCGCCAGTCTTTGTGCGCTTGCGAAAAGGAAGGCCGCCGTTACCGAATGCAGCAGGGGCGCCGGCAGGCGGACGGCGAAGTCGCTGTCACCGAGAAGGGTCGTCGATGCGGCGATCAGCCAGGCGATCATCGGGGGCTTGGAGAAATATCCCCAGTCGAACTCGCGGGACCAGATCCAGTACTGGGTCTCGTCTGCGTAGAGCGCAACCGGCGAGATTGCCAGTGCCACAAGGCGCATCAACGCGACGCCGATAATCAGCCCGATCGTCGCCTGTCGCCAGGGATTCGTCCGTGAAGATTCGGCGAAGGTGGAATCAGTCATTCGGACGTCCCGTTTCCGCTGCTGAAAAGTGTAACATTTTCGCCGCAGCCTATGCGCTTTTCGCACGGGCCGGTAAAGGGGCGCCGTGGAGAAAATTCCGGGTGCTGGACACGCCGGCATCCCGGATTTTGAGGTTTTGTGCGGTTGCACACACATATTTTGGGTTTGCTGCGCTGCAGCGGCCAATCCGGCGCCAGGGTTAACCCGTCGGGGTGTCACAAAAGCTTCTCATATACGTCTTGGAAAGTTTTCACGCCCGGCGTACGAGGCGCGTGCTTCGTACCCGGGGGCCGTGCCCCCATCTGATCATCCATTGGGGGACATGCTCCATGTCTTTTATGAAAAAGCTTTCCTATAGCGCGGCGACCATCGCCCTGCTGGCCGCCGCTCCGGCTGCCGTTCACGCCCAGGTGACGTCTGCACAGCTGCGCGGCACCGTGGTCGACGAAAACGGCGCTCCGGTGTCCGGCGCGTCCGTCACCATCATGCACCTGCCGTCCGGCACCTCCGGCTCGGCCACCACGACCTCGACCGGCTCCTTCTTCGAGAGCGGCCTGCGCGTCGGCGGTCCTTACCGCATCTTCGTTTCGGCTCCGGGCTTCCAGGGCGACGTGATCGACGACCTGATGATCCAGCCGGGCTCGCAGGCTCCGCTGACCATCCGTCTGAGCTCCGCCACGGAAGACGTGATCACGGTCACCGGCCAGGCCATCAACACGCTGGACCTGAACAATGGTGTGGGTTCGACCTACTCCGCGCGTGACGTCGCCAACGCCCCGTCGCTGAACCGCGACCTGATCGACACGCTGCGCCTCGACCCGCTGGTTTCCCAGTCGGGCGAAAGCTTCATGTCGATCGCCGGCCAGTCCCCGCGCTTCAACGCCGTGTCCATCGACGGCTCGCTGCAGCAGGACAATTTCGGCCTGGGTTCGAACACCTATGCCACCAGCCGTTCGCCGATCAACATCGACATCGTCGAGTCCGCCTCGGTCGTGGCCGCCGACTATTCGGTGACCTCGGGTAACTTCCAGGGTGGCCTGATCAACGTCGTGACCCGCTCGGGTACGAACGAGTTCGACGGCGCAGCCTTCTATTACCGTGCCGACGAAGACTTCCGCGGCAACGTGACTGACGGCGTTCTCGTCCCGTCCGTTCCCTACGAAGAAGAAGAGTACGGCATCTCGATCTCCGGCCCGATCATCGAAGACAAGCTGTTCTTCCTGGTCTCCTACGACGAGTATACCGCAGCGACCCCGACCGACCGCTCTGCCACGTACGAAAACGCCGGCATCGACCCGGCCTTCTGGACGACGCTCGCCAGCATGGTGCAGAACGAGTACGGTTTTGACATCGGCTCGCGTCCGCTCCAGGAATCCTATCCGTCGACCTCCGAGCGTCTGCTCGCCAAGTTCGACTGGAACACCAACGAGAACCACGGCGCCTCGTTCACCTACCAGTCGACCGAAGAACTCGACACCTCGACCTCGGCCTACTCCTACGACACCGCTTTCTACGGCGTGCCGCTGGAAATCGAGGCGATGACCCTGCAGGTTTACTCTGATTGGTCTGATCGCCTGTCCACCACCCTGCGGATTTCGAACACGGAATTCGTGAAGGGCCAGAATTGTGGCGCCGGTTCCGACCAGCCGCAGCTCTCCTTCGATGGCTGGACCGTTGCTGAACTCGCCGGCACCCCGCTGGAAGGCCTGGCCACCCAGAACCTGTCCAACATCGTCGCAGGCTGCGACATCTACCGTCACGGCAACGAGTATAACGACACCCGCTTCGTCGTGTTCGGTTCTGCCGACTACACCTGGAACGACCACATCTTCACGGTTGGCGGCGAGTACGAGCAGTTCGACCTGTTCAACCTCTTCGGTCAGCAGTCGAACGGCGAATTCACCTTCTCCAGCCCGCAGGATCTGATCGACGGCATCGGTCGCATCGAATACCGCAACGTGACGTCCAACAATGCTGTTGACGGTGCTTCCAGCTGGGGCTTCGACCGCTTCGTGGCTTTCGCCGAAGACACCTGGCAGCTGCGTGACGACCTGACGGTCAACTACGGTGTCCGCTACGAGCGTTACAGCCAGGACGACGAGCCGTATGCCGATCCGGTCATCGCCGCCCAGTACGGCCGTGACACCTCGGCCAACCTGGACGGCAAGGACATCCTGATGCCGCGCGCAGGCTTCCGCTGGGAAGCCCTGGACCGCACGACGGTGTCGGGTGGCTTCGGCCTGTTCTCGGGCGGCGCCCCGCAGGTCTGGATCTCCAACGCCTTCCAGACGCCGACGGTCTATGCCCGTCTGAACAACGCCTCTGTCACCGACCTCACCGTCCCGCAAACCCTGCGTGACCAGGTGGCGGCCCAGAACCCGGTCTCGATCGACATGATCGATCCGAACTTCGAGATCCCGGCCGACTGGCGTGCGTCCCTGCGTCTGGACCAGAGCTTCGACCTGCGCTTCGGTGGTCTGGACTTCGGCAGCGACTACGTCTTCACGGCGCAGTACCTGTACTCCAAGTCCGAAAACAGCTTCGCCTGGGACAATCTGGCTCAGCTGGAACTCGGCTACGCCCAGGGTGTGGCTCCGGACGGTCGTACCATCTATGCCGACCTGGACGATCTGGGTGAAGCCAACCTGACCATGCTGACGAATGTCGACAGCGGCGAAAGCCACGTCTTCACCGTCGGCCTGTCCAAGGAGTACGAGAACGGTCTCGGCTTCAACGTCAGCTATGCCTACCAGGACGTCCAGTCGGCCCTGTACGACACGTCTTCGCGCGGCATTTCCTCCTGGCGTTCGCAGACCACGTCGGACCGGAACAACGTTTCCGCCTCGACCTCGCTCTACCAGGTTGAAGACCGTTTTGTGACGGCCTTCTGGTACGAGCGTGAGTTCTTCGGCGATCTGACGACCCGCTTCGACCTGATCGGCGAGTTCACCTCGGGCTCTCCGTACAGCTACACCTTCGACGTGGGTTCCTCGAACCCGCTCTTCGGCCGCGCCGGTCAGGGTGAAAGCCCGTACGATGCGGACCTGCTGTACATCCCGGAAGCCACCGATGCTCGCGTCGTCTACGCCAGCGGCTTCGATCTGGCAGGCTTCAACGACCTGATCGACGGCGAAGGTGTGCCCCGCGGTCAGATCTTCGAAGGCAACTCGCTGACCTCGCCGTGGAACCAGCAATGGGACCTGCGTATCCAGCAGGAACTGCCCTTCTTCTCGGGTGCTGTTGAGCAGTGGGTCGGTGAGAACCGCCTGAACATGGTCATCGACATCTTCAACGTGGCCAACCTGCTGAACGACGAGTGGGGCACGCAAGTGAACGGCCCGTCTTACGGCCAGGCCAACATCGTGTCCGCCGATCTGGTGTCCGCTGCCGACGTCGCCATCAATGGCGTCGACGGTGCGACGGCCCTGACGGGTGATGCGCCGCGCACGGCCTGCCTCTCGGCCGGTGACTGCGTGTACCGCTTCAACTCCTTCAACGGCAGCCGTGCCAATTCCACGGCCAGCCGCGGCAGCTCGCTGTACTCCATCCGCGTCGGTCTGCGCTACGAGTTCTAAGCCAGACTTTCCGGATGACCGGACTTGTGGAAGGGCGGCCCTTGTGGCCGCCCTTCTTCGTTTTGTGTCTCGCGCGCGAGGCCGCGTCATGATAGAGCCGCGGCCCATGACGACCCTGCCTTTCACCCCCGCACTCACCCTGCCGCACGAGACCGCTCCGGTCCGGCGGATCTTCACCTGCTGGCCGTCTGCGGCCGATCTTTGGGAAGAGGACCTCGAACCGGCCCAGGCCGAGTTCGGCGCCTTTCTCAACGCGCTCGCCGAACCGTCCGTCCGCGGCGAAACGCTGGATCTGGTCGTGCTCGCGGCGACGGCCCAGGCCGAGGCTTCGGCCCGCCAGGCGATGGAACGCCGCGCGCGCGTGGTGCGCGAGGCGTTCGGGGATGTCTGGGCACGCGACACCGGTCCCGTCTTCGTCAGGGATCACGGCAAGGACGTTGCCATCCGCTTCCGCTTCAATGGCTGGGGCGGCAAGTACGAACTGCCCGGCGACGACACGGTCGGCGGTGCGATCGCCCGCCTCGCGGATGCGCCTGAACGGCATGTCGACCTGGTCGCCGAGGGCGGTGCGCTGGAGTTCGACGGCGACGGCACGCTGATCACGACGCGGCAATGCCTGCTCAATCCGAACCGCAATCCCGGCCTCACCGAAGCGCAGGTCGAGGGTGTGCTCAAGCAGACCTTCGGCGTCCGAAAGGTGTTGTGGATCGATGAGGGCCTGGTGGCCGATCACACCGACGGACATATCGACAATATCGTCCGCTTTGCCCGGCCGGGCGTCGTGATCTGCCAGGCGCCATCGGGCGAGGACGATCCGCAGACGGCGGTGCTGTCGTCGATCGCGCGGCAGCTCTCGCGCATGACCGACGCCAAGGGCCGGCGGCTGAAAGTCTACACCATCCCCTCGCCGGGACGGGTGGATCTGGGCGATGGCGAGATCGTGCCCGCCAGCCACATGAACTGGGTGATCGGACCGCGCAATGTCGTCGTGCCGACCTATGGCACGGCCAGTGCCGCTGCAGCCGTTGCAGCACTGCGTCCGCTGTTTCCGCATCACACCGTTGTCGGATCGTCAGCGCGTGCCATACTTTCGGGCGGAGGGGCTTTCCATTGTGTCACATGCCATCAGCCCGGAGTGTGAGGATTGATGCGAAGCGTACTGACTGCCCTGGGCCTTGTGCTCGCCTCGACGGTGCCGGCCGCCGGCCATGACAGCGCCAGCCCGACCGAGCGGGAAGACTATCCTTATCTTGGCGCCCTGCGCGAAAGGCTGGACGAGGCCGCGGGCGACCAGCGCGTGGTCGGCCTTGTGGCAGCCGTGATCGAGCGCGGCGAGCCGGTCTTCATCTATACCCATGGCGAAACGGCTGCCGGCTCCGGCGAGACGGTGACCGCGGAGACGATGTTCCGCGCGGCTTCGGTCTCGAAGACCTTCACCGGTACCTTGCTGGGTGTGCTCGAGGCGCAGGGCCTGGTCGACATGAGCGCGCCGGTCCCTGTCGATGTCCTGCAGCTGCGCGGTGACCGCCAGCCGACGCTGGAGGAAATCGCCAGCCATCGCACCGGCCTGCCGCCCAATGCCTATGATCTGGACCTGGAAGCCGGGCAGGCGCCGGACCGCATTCGCATGCGCCTTGCCGGGGTCGATCTCCTGTGCCCGGTCGGCGATTGCTACACCTACCAGAACGTCGCCTTCTCCGCGCTGGAAAGCGTCGTGGAGGATGCGACCGGGACCAATTTCAACACGGCTCTGCGCGAATACCTGATCGAGCCACTGGGGCTGCCGGCCGCTTCGGTCGGAACGGCGGCGCTCGAGGCGTCGCCCTCCTGGGCCCGGCCGCACAGCGGGTGGCGGCGTACCGCGAATACGCCGGGAAATCCGAGCACCCCCTATGACACCATCCCGTCGGCTTCCGGTCTCAACCTGTCGCTGAACGATCTGATCGCCTGGGCGCAGGTGCAGCTGGGCACGGCGCCCGGGCTGGACGAGGCCGTGCGTGTGCGTATCCACAGCCCGCTGACCGACACGCTGCGCGAAACGCGCCGGCTGGGCCGGTTGCGCGACCGGGTCGATGCGACGGCTTATGGTCTGGGCTGGCGCATCTATGAATGGGGCGACCGCACGCTGGTGCTGCATTCCGGGTACCTGTCCGGCTATGGCGCCCAGATCGTGCTCGAACCGGAGACCGGTTTCGCCTTCGTGGCGCTGTGGAATTCGGACAACCGGCCGGCCTGGTGGCTGTGGCCGACCGTGATGGATCTGCGCACCGGCGACGGGCCGGGCGACTGGATCGAAGAGGTTATGGAGGACTGACGGGATGGCCCGTACGATTTCGGTGGCTGCCCTGCAGGCGGCATTCGGCGAGGACATGGACGCCAATATCGCGACCGTGAAAGAGCTCGCGCGCGAGGCTGCCGGCCGTGGCGCCCAGGTCGTGCTGCCGCCGGAACTCTTCCAGGGCCCCTATTTCTGCAAGGTGCAGGACGAGCGCTTCTTTGCGACGGCCTGGCCGGCGATGGAGCATCCCTGCGTGACGGCCCTGGCGCCGCTGGCCGCGGAACTGGGCGTGGTCATTCCGGTCTCGATCTATGAGCGCGACGGGCCGCATTATTATAATTCGCTCGTCATGCTGGATGCCGATGGCAAGGCGCTGGGCATCTATCGCAAGAGCCATATTCCCGACGGCCCCGGCTATATGGAGAAGTTCTACTTCCGCCCGGGCGATACCGGCTTCAAGGTCTGGGACACGAAGGCTGGCAAGATCGGTGTCGGTATCTGCTGGGACCAGTGGTTCCCGGAAGCGGCCCGCTGCATGACCATGCTGGGCGCTGAAGTGCTGCTCTATCCGACCGCGATCGGGTCGGAGCCGCACGACGACAGCCTCGACACCGCTATCCGCTGGCAGCGCGCGATGCAGGGGCATGCGGTCTCGAACGTCATTCCCGTGATCGCCGCCAATCGTATCGGCAATGAGGACGGCCAGGTCTTCTATGGCTCGTCCTTTGTCACCGATCATACCGGCGAGAAGCTGGAAGAGCTGGGCCGGAACGAGAGCGGCGTGGTTGCTGCGACCTATGATCTGGACTTCCTGCAGCGTCACCGCGCGGCCTGGGGCTTTTTCCGGGACCGGCGGCAGGACCTCTACGCGCCGTTCTTTTCGCCGAAGGTCTAGCTTTTTTGTGGACGCATTTTCGGACCGCAAAACCGGTCCCCACTTTTGCTGAAAGTGCTTTAGCCGGCCGAACCGGGGCGCTTGCCCATGGGAACGAGGATGGCGACGGTGATGGCGACCGCAATCGCCGGCCAGCCGAACGCGATCGCCTGGTCGGTCTGACCGCGGGTGAGGCTCCAGGCGGCAGCGGTAAAGCCGGCCGATGACAGGGTGGCTGCCGTGAGCAGCACGATCAGGCGGAATGCCATCTACTCCTCCAGTCCCCCGCTAAAGACCGGGTAGCGGTCCTTCAGGGCCTTATCATGGCAGGTTTTGGCTAACGATCGGTTTCCGCCGCCGGCGCCGCGAGGGTGCCGGCGGCAGTCGGTTACCGGTTGTCGGGTTGAGACCGGACGCGCTTCAGGCCCAGCCGGGTGATCCGGTAGGGGCCGCTGCCGTGCGACGCGATATAGCGCCGGCGCCGCAGCTTGGCGAAGAGGGCGAGGGAACAACCGTTCCAGGCCCATCCGTCGCGCGTGACGGTGGTGATGTCGATGATGCGGCCGCGTTCGTCCTTCTCGAAATCGATACGGCCGCCCTGGGCGAGCAGGTGCAGGACCCGCTGCTCGGGTTTGGATATGTCCATGGTGATGTCAGCTTGAAAAAGGCGCACGAGAACGCCGGCCGCAGCTCACGCATGCGGCAGCGTCGATCGATCAGGCCCGGTCGGTCTTGACCGGGCCCTACCGGGCCTCTTGGCTGATGGACATAAAGTCTCCGAAAGTCAGGCTTCCGGAGATAATCGCTTCGGCCTTGCGGTGCAAGCGGGGACGCGGGACGAGGGCGGTCAGCCGCCCATCAGGGCGCCCTTGATACCGTCGAAGATGAATTGCGCGGCCAGTGCGGCGAGGATGACGCCGAGGATCCGGGTGATCATGGCGGCCATCGAGTCGCCGATCAGCTTCATCACCGGGCCGATCATCAGGAAGACGACGAGGCAGAAAACCAGGATGATCGCCACGGCCGCCAGCACGATGCCCTGCTCGGTCAGGCTGGTGGCGTCGGACATGAAGAGCATCATCGTGGCGATGGCGCCGGGGCCGGCCAGCATCGGGATGGCCATCGGGAAGACCGAGATGTCGTCCCATTTTTCCGGGTGGGTGTCGTGTTCGCCGATGATCTCCTCGGCGCGCTCCTCGCGGCGTTCGGTGCGCTTTTCGAAGATCATTTCCAGCGCCATCAGGAACAGCAGGACACCGCCGGCTGCGCGGAAAGCGTCCAGCGAGATGTGCATGGCGTTCAAGAGCCAGGCACCGCCCAGGGCAAAGCCCAGCAACACGCCCGACGCTATCACCACCGAGCGGATCGCCATCGAACGGCGGTGCGATTTCGGCGCGCCATCGGTCAGCGCCGCGAAGATCGGCGCCACGCCGGGCGGGTCGATGGCCACGAAGAAGGTGACCAGGGCGGAGGTGAAGAGTTCGAGCATGCCGGTTTCCTGTCTGTGGCCGCCCGCATAACCGGAGCGCGCGGAAAGGTCACGGAATTTCTCGTGCATGGCTTTGCAGGATAGTCATGCAAATTGGCTGTAGGCTGCTGAGGAAAGGAGTGTCCAGCATGCAGCGGGCGGATATTCTGCAGATGGCAGACGGGGGAGGGATCATGCCGGACTGGTTGCCACCGATACTCGGGACGCTGGACATCGCAGCATTTGCCGCGCTGATCATCGGTGTGATGTGGAATGCGCGGGAAACCCGGCGTTCGACCTATATCAATCTGGAGACCGAGGCGCTCAACATCTTCCGCTTCGAAGCGGAGCATCGCGCCGTTCTGGCCCGGATCTTCAACGAGCCCGAGGACAGGCCGGTCGATCTGGACGACGAGGAGACCGTTGTCGCCAACAATTATTTCCTCCAGATCCTGAACCTGTTCGAGATTGCCGTGCGGCTGCGCAGCCGGGGCAATCTCGATCCCATGATTTTCGGGACCTGGGTATCCTGGTTTCTCGAAGTGTCCGAGATGGGCTGGTTCCGGCGCAACTGGCCTGACTACCGGCTGCACTATTCACCGGACATGCGGGGTATATTCGACACCTATTTCCGCACCGTACCGGACCTCTCCATTCCCTTTGAAGAGCGCCGGAAACACTTCTTCGAGGCTGCGGCGAAGCAGATGAGATGCCGCACGGTCAGAAAGTGGCTCGACAATGCCTGATGTCGATATCCGCCCGCTCGAGCCCGCCGGAATTGCCAAGGCTGCCGCGTGGGCGGCCGCACAGCTGCGGCCGATGCCGGCCTATATCTCGCACGGGGAAATCCTGTCCGGCCGCAGTCCGGACGGAAAGCGCTGGGCGGATGATCTGGACGTCAGGCTGGCCAGGGACTTCTCGGCGTGCCTGGAGGGCGGTGGCTTCGTGCTCGTCGCAAGCCGCAACGGTGCGATCGCGGGATTGTGCGCGGTTGCGTTCGAAAGCGCTGCCGGCACCTGCATCGCGACGATCGAGGATCTGCTGGTCGGCGAAGACGGGCGGGGCCATGGGCTGGGATCCCGGCTGCTCGAGGCTGCCGAGACGCTCTGCCGCGAAAAAAATGCCGACCAGATCATGCTGGAAAGCGGCATTGCCAATGATAGCGCCCACAGCTTCTTCGAGGGGCGGGGCTATCGTGCCGTCTCGAAAGTCTTCCTGCGCGAGCAGTAGCGGGATCGGACCTAGGCTGCCCGGATGCTTTCCAGGAACTGGGTGACCTGGACGTGCAGCTCGCCGGAGGCCGAGGTGAGGTCGCTCGAAGCGCGCTGCATCCCGGCGGTCGCATTCCGGCTCGATGTCATGGCCGTGTCCAGCCGCGCGACATTCTCCGCGACGCGCTCCGAACTGGTATTGGCGATCCGGGCACTGTCATCGATCTGATGGGTGGCGCTGGACTGGTCCTCGACCGCCTGGCGGATCGTTCCTGACAGGGCACTGATGCGGTCGATCGTTGCGGCGATATTGCGGATCGCGGTTTCCGACTGACGGGCGACGTCCTGCACCGAGGCCACCTGGGCCGTGATGTCTTCCGTGGCCTTCGTGGTCTGTTCGGCCAGGGCCTTCACTTCGCTGGCCACGACGGCGAAGCCCTTGCCGGCCTCGCCGGCACGGGCGGCCTCGATGGTGGCATTGAGAGCGAGAAGGTTGGTCTGGCTCGCGATCTGGCTGATCAGTTCGACAATCTCGCCGATCGTGCGGCCCGTCTCGGACAGGCGGCCGACGATCTCGTCGGTCTTGCGGGCCTCGGCGACGGCTGTCGCGGCGATCTCGGCGGCCTGGCCGGCGTTGGTGTTGATGTCGGCAACCGACATGGACAGCGCATCCGCCGAGCGGGAGACCGTTTCCACCTGGGTGCGCGACTCGCCGGACGCCGTGCGCACTTCCTGCAGGGAGGCCAGGGACTGTTCCACCGCCGCCTGCAGGTCGCCGGAATGGCGCCCGACCGTGCCGGCGGCATCGGTCAGCGTGTTGACGACGGTGAGGACCGAGCGTTCGAAATCCTCGGCGACCTGGCGCATCAGGGCTTCGCGTTCACGCGCGATCTCCGTCTGCTGGGCGTATTGCCGTTCGGCCTCTTCACGGGCACGGTCGGCCAGATTGGTGCGGAATTCGATCACCGAACGGGCAATGGCGCCGATCTCGTCACCGCGGTCGGCCCCGTCGATCTCGATGTCGAGATCGCCGCTGCGCAGCCGGTCCAGCCCGGTCTGTAAGCGCCCCAGCGGGTGCGCAACGCCCAGGGCCAGCCACACGGCCAGGCCGAGGAAGGCCAGGCCGACAGGTGCACAGGTCAGGCCGATCACCAGCATCTGGTCGGCAATCAGCCCGTCGATATGGGCGGCGATATCACTGGAGACGAAGGCCTGGGCAGCTTCGGGCGAGCCGAGCTGGCCGAGCATGGCCTGGCGGAAGGCGTAGAAGGCGAAGGCGGTCCCGCCCATCATGATGGCACCGGCGGTGACCACCATCACGACGAAACGGCCTTTGATCGAAAGGGTCACGGTTAAGACGCCCCTGGCTGCTGTGCGGACTTCCGGATATCCCGGTCTGGGTCCGATCTTGTGCGCCTTGAGCGTAAAAATGAGGTAACCGCGATCAGCCCTGCGTCAAAGAGTCCGGCCGGCCCCAGGCGACAAATGCGCCATTGAGATAATCGGTGTCCGACTTGCCGTAGAGGAAGGGTTCGCCTTCCGGCGTCAGGACATCGCCGCCGGCCGCTTTCAGCACGGCATGGCCCGCGCCGGTATCCCATTCGCAGGTGGGGCCGAAGCGCGGATAGACATCGGCCGAACCTTCCGCCACGAGGCAGAATTTCAGCGAGCTTCCTGCCGAAACCTTTTCGGTGACGCCGACACTGTCGGCAAAGGCGACGGTCTTCTCGTCGGCGTGCGAACGGCTCATCACGGCCGTCCGGCCGCCTTCGGGTGCCTGGCGCGTGGTGATCGGCTCGAGCGCGTCGCGGCTGACCGGCTGACCGGGCTTCAGCGCGCCGGCCCAGGCGGTCTCGCCGCCGACAAAGATGCGCTCGCGCGCCGGCGCATAGACGCAGCCTGCAGTCGGGGTGCGGTCCTCGATCAGCGCGATATTGATGGTGAACTCACCGTTCTTGTTGATGAATTCCTTGGTGCCGTCGACCGGGTCGACCAGGATGAAAGCGCGGCCCGTATCCGGACGCAGGCCGGCGCTGAAGCTTTCCTCGGCGAGCACCGGCACGTCCGGTACGCACTTTGCCAGCTCTTCCAGGATAATGGCTTCGGCCAGTTCGTCCGCATCGGTGACCGGCGAGCGGTCGGCCTTGCCGCGCGTATCGAAATCGCTGTTATAGACCTCCATCACCTTCACCGCCGCAAGGCTGCAGATACGGGCGAATTCGAAGGCAAGCGCATTGCGGTCGGCGGGCAGGGACATCGTCGGCAAAACCTGATGAGAAACGGCGTGAAGAAGTGATCCCCCGGGGCATAGGGGAATTGCCCTGCCGCGCCAAGCCTGTATGCAGGGGTGCCGGCGCGAGCCGGATCAGGACTGGAGCAGGATGTGGCGCAGGCGCCGGACATTTCCGTACACATTGTCGCCTATCGCAGCCGTGATACGATCGGGCGCTGCCTTGCCGCGCTCGAGGCCCAGACCGTACGGCCGGGTGAAGTCCTGGTGCTGGAAAACGGGTCTCCGGAAGGCGAGCGTGTGACGGCCTCAGACCTGCCAGACTGGGTGACCTTTATCGAGTCCGGCGCCAATCTGGGCTTTGCTGCCGGCAATAACCGGCTGGTCGAGAAAAGCTCGGGGCGCTGGGTGGTCTTTCTCAATCCAGATGCCTTTGCGCGGTCCGACTGGATCGAGCAGCTGACAGCCGCGATCGAACGCTATCCGGATATCGCCCTGTTCGGCTCGACCCAGTACAGCGCCGAACGGCCGGACCTGCTCGACGGGGCAGGCGATGTCTATCACGCGGCCGGGCTGGCTTATCGGGCGGCCTATATGCGCCCCGTTTCTTTCCTGCCCGAGGAGGGCGAAGTGTTCGGGCCCTGCGGTGCCGCGGCCATGGTCCGGCGCGACGTTTTCGAGACACTGAACGGCTTCGACGAGAGCTTCTTCTGCTACAATGAGGATGTCGATCTGGCGTTCCGCGCCCGCCTGCTGGGACACCGGGCGATCCAGCTGCGTGACGCGGCCGTCGATCATATGGGCTATGCCTCGTCCGGGCGGCGGTCGGAGTTTGCTACCTATCACGGCGTGCGCAACAGGACGTGGGTTTTTCTGAAGAATACGCCTGACTGCCTGCTGATCGTGCTCTTGCCGCTCCATGTCAGCGCGACGCTTGCAATGTGGGTGTCGTCGGCGCGCTTCGGTCAGTTTGGTGTTTTCGGGCGTGCGATCAAGGACGCCATGTCGGGATGGCGTGAGCTGCGGTCATCCCGGCGGAGCATTCAGTCCAGGGCGAAAGTCGGCAGTTGGGGAATCGCCCGGGCCATGGCCTGGAACCCCTGGCGTCTGATCTCACGTTCGACGGATATCCGGCCTTACAAGGGCGTGTAGGTCAGCACTCAAGACTTTCGAGCGCGGTCACATCGACCCGTTCGAGGTCGATCGTGTTGCGCTCGAAATCCCAATCCGGCCAGATGCCGATATAGCCGTGATCCCAGACGCAGGTGGGAGGGGATACGTCAAAGGTGATGTCCTGATAGTCGTCACCGACAGCGTAGCGTTCCCATCCGTCCTGGCCGATCCCCGGCAGGAAGACGTTGAAGCGCACGCCTTCCGCCGGCTGGTCGCTGGCGGCGCGGACCCGGAAGGTCAGGCGGAGGCGCCGGCCCTGCAAGGCCTCCAGCTCATTGGGCGCCAGTGCGAAAAAGGCCCCCGCCGACTGCATGCCATCCAGCGGTCCGCGCGATGCCGCGACGCGCACGAAGGCGGTCTGCCCCTCGGTCAGAAAGGTCGCTTCCAGCCCGTTGCCCGTGCCGATCGCGTTCAGCGTGTCGCCTTCATAGACCAGGCCCTCCGCCTGGATCTGTTCCGGTGTCCGCTTGGCGGAATCGCCGAAAGCGAGGGCGCCGGCGACCATGCCGCCCGTGACGAGGGCGGCGAT
>PANX01000028.1 GCA_002707795.1 Maricaulis sp. | reverse complement strand
GTGAAGGTCTTCTCCAGCGTCGCGCGGCGGCTCATGTGAGAGCCTCGGGCACGGGCAGGAGATGCTTCTGGACCTTGCCGGCAGCGGTGCGGGGCAGGTCGTCGGTGAAGCGGAAATGGCGCGGCACCTTGTAGGCGGCGAGCCGTTCGCGGCACCAGTCCGACAGGGTTTTCGCGTCGGCGCTCCGGCCCTGGCGCAGGATGATGTGGGCGCAGCCCACCTCGCCCCATTTCTCGTCGGGCACGCCGGCGACGGCGGCTTCCTGGACGGCCGGGTGAAGGGACAGCACGTTCTCGACCTCGGCCGGATACACGTTCTCGCCGCCGGAGATGTACATCTCCTTGATCCGGCCGGCGACATAGCAATAGCCCTCGTCGTCGAAGCGGCCGAGATCGCCGCTCTTCAGCCAGCCATCGGGTGTGAACAGGGCGGCGGTTTCCTCCGGCCGCTGCCAGTAGCCCGGGGTGAGGCCGGGGCCGAAGAACTGGATCTCGCCGGTCTCGCCGGGCGGCAGGGCGCGGCCGTCCGGTCCGGCAACGCGCGCCTCGACAAGCACCTGCACCTTGCCGACAGAACCGATCTTGCGCAGGGCGTTGGCCTCATCGGAGAGGAAGGCGGTGGGCCCGGTCTCGGTCATGCCGAACCCGTTGCACACCAGCGCCCCCTTGCGGGCCATGGTCTCGACCAGCACGTCCGGCAAGGGCGCGCCGCCGCAGGACCAGTGGCGCAGCCGGGTCAGTTCGGTGGTTTCGAAATCGGGATGCAGGGTCAGTTCGCGATAGACCGCCGGCACGCCGATGAAGACATCCAGCTCGCCGGCATCGATCAGGGCCAGCGTTGCGGCCGGATCGAAGCCGGGCAGGATGTGCACCTTGCCGCCGTTTATCAGCACCGGAAGGGTGTGAAGATTGATGCCGGCCGTGTGAAAGAGGGGCAGGAAGTTCAGTGTCGCATCGCCGGGACGCAGGCCGATCGCCTGGCCGATATTGATCGCGTTCACCAGGGCCATGCGATAGGTCTGGATCACGCCCTTGGGCCGGCCCGTCGTGCCGGAGGTGTAGATCAGATACCAGGGCTCCCCGCCCGGCCAGGCCGTGCGGCCGGCGTGGGGTTCGAGGGCGTCGCGGCGGCCGGCATAACCGGTTTCCAGATCGAGGCTGGCAAGGCTGTGCGTGCGGGCCAGCACGGCGGCGGTCTCGCGATCCTCATCGCCAAAAACGATGAGTTTCGGTGTGCAGTCTTCGACCAGCCCGTCCAGCTCGCTGGCCGGCATGCGCCAGTTCAGCGGCACCAGGATGGCGCCCAGCTTGGCGCAGGCGAACAGGATCTCGAAGAACTCGACCCGGTTGCGGCACAGGATGGCGACCCGGTCGCCCGCATCGATCCCTTCGGCCGCGAGCAGGCTGGCGGCACAGGCGCTGCGCCGGTCGAGGGCGGCATAGCTCAGCGTCTCGCCGGTCTCCACAATGTGGAAGGCGGTCGCGTCAGGTGCCAGCGCGGCGCGGCGCGCCGTGATATCGGTCAGTATGTCCATGCCAGTCCTCCCGAATGGGCATGCTATTTCGCGCCCGCGAGGAAGGCGTTCATGCGCGCTCTTGTGTCCTCGCGGGCAATGCGGTCGAGAAATTCGCGTTTTTCCTGGTCCAGGCGTCCGGCCAGGTCCGGCCCGGCGATCTGCGCGTCGAGCAGGTGCCGGGATGTCAGGGCAAGGCCGGGATCGAGCGGTTCGAGTGCGGCGAGCTGCCGGTCGATCTCCGCATCCATGCCGCCCGTTTCCACCACCCGGTCGACCAGACCGATGGCCAGCGCGCCGCGGGCGTCCAGCCGTTCGTCGAAGGCGAGCCAGCGGGCGGTGCGGGCGCGGCCGATGCGTTCCGGCATCAGCGCCGTCCAGCCGCCATCCGGCGCAAAGCCCATGCGGGCATAATAGGGCTGGATGAAAGCCGTCGCGTCCATGAGGATCATGTCGGCCGCGAGCATCAGGCCCACCGATCCGCCCGTCACCGGTCCGTTGACGGCCGCGATGACCGGGCAGGGCATGTCGCGCAGGCGCAGGATCACCCGGTTCAGCGTGCCGACCACGCGCTCCGAATAGGCCAGCAGCGCCTCGCGGTCGTCCGCGCGGGCACGGAATTCCCCGACATCGCCGCCGGCGGAAAAGGCGCGCCCGGCCCCGGTCACCACCACAGCGCGGATATCGCCGGCCGTGTCCAGCGCATCGAGACAGCCGTCCAGCAGGTCCGGGACGAGCGCATTGCCCCGGTGCGGCCGGTCGAGCACCAGCCGCAACACGCCGCTGCGCGTCTCTGCCCGGACGGTGCCGGTGGAGGCTGCAGCGGCCGCGCTCACGCTTCCAGGCCCCGGCGGATCAGGTCGGCGGCCTTGCGGGCGACGTCCTCGGCACTGCTTTGCGTATCCCAGATGCCATAGCGCAGACCCAGAAACACGCTCATCCCGATCAGCGCCCAGGCGCGCACCGTCTCGTCGCCCTCGCGGATCTCGCCACGCTCGGCGGCCTCGGACAGGTTGCGGCAATAGCGTTCGGCGAACCGGTCATAGTGGGCCTTGTAGGCGTCCGGTGCGACGAACTGGGCCTCCTCGATGATGCGGTAGAGATTGGGGTGGGCGCGGGCAAATTCGATATAGGCGACCAGGCCGAGGTGCTCGGCCTCCATGCGGTCCCTTGCCCCCTTCACCCGTTCGGCGATCCAGCCGCGCACCATCTCGCCCATATGGGCGACGAGGGCGCGGAAAATCTCGTCCTTGGAATCGAAATAGACGTAGAACGTGCCCAGAGCCACCGACGCACGGCGGGTGATGTCGCCGATCGATGTGGTGTGGAATCCGCCTTCCCCGAAAGCCCCTTCAGCCGCATCCAGCAGCTTTGCCCGGGTGCGCTGGCCGCGCGCGGTCTTCGGCTTTTTCGCCGTCGTGGTCGTGTTCAAAGTTGACATATGATTCAGTTTTCACAAAATTGCTTCCCACGCAATATGGCATGAAAGCCAGGGCGGGGGAGGATCCAGGAGTTGTCGGAACCGTGCTGAATATCCGCTCGGACAATCCGGCCGGCCGTGACGGGGTGCTGAAAAGCCTCGCACTGCCGGATGGGACGGACATGGCCTACCGGGATGCCGGGCAGGGGCCGGTCCTGCTGCTCGTGCATGGCTGGGCGGCCTCCGGACGGTTTTTCGATCCCGTCGTCGACCTCCTGAAACAGGATTTCCGCGTCATCGTCCCGGACCTGCGGGCGCACGGGCAGACGCCGGCAGGGCCTGGCCGTCCGGATATCGATGCGCTCGCCGACGACCTCGTCGTGCTGCTGGACGCGCTGGATGTGACCGGCGTTGTCGCGCTGGGCTGGTCGATGGGCGCCCAGGTGCTCTGGAGCCTGATCGAACGCCATGGCGCAGACCGTCTGGCCGGCCTCGTGGTCGAGGATATGAGCCCGCGCATTCTCAACACGGACGACTGGCCGCTCGGCATGGCCAGCGGCATGGACACGGCCGGCAGCCAGCGCGCGCTCGACGCGATGCGCTCGAACTGGCCGGCCTATGCGGCCGCCTTTGTGCGCCACATCTTCTCCCGCGATCGCGCCAGCCGCGATCCGGATCTCATTCAGCGCGTGCTGGTGGAACTGCACCAGTGCGACGCCGAAGCCATGGCGGCCCTCTGGGAATCCATGGCCGGACAGGATTTCCGTCCGGCCCTGCCCGCCATGTCTCTGCCGGTTCTGGTGACCTGGGGCGAGGCCAGCCAGGCCTACAACCCCGCCACGAGCCGGTATCTCGTCGACACCTTGCCGAATGCGCAGGGCAAGGCCTTCGCCCAGTCCGGGCACGCGCCGCATCTCGAGCAACCCGAAGAGTTCGCCGAAGCGGTCCAGCAATTCGCCAGCCAGGTCCAGGCCGGCGTCACCCACCCAGAAAATATCGAGGGGAGTTTCTCGTCATGAAGAAAACGATCACCAAAGCCGTCCTCCTTGCGAGCACGGTCGCCTCGGCCGCGCTGATTTCGGCGCCGGTCCTGGCTCAGGACGATGCCGGCGCGGCTGAAACCCGCGACGTCATCACCGTCACCGCCCGCCGCCGCGAGGAAACGCTGCAGGACGTGCCGCTTTCCGTCTCCGCCCTGTCGGGTGCCGAGCTCGAGCGCACCGGCGCCATCGACATTACCGCCGTGGCGGAAGTCACGCCGAACGTCACGCTGGAAGTCTCCCGCGGCACCAATTCGACGCTGACCGCCTTCATCCGCGGTATCGGCCAGCAGGATCCGGTTGCCGGCTTCGAGGCCGGTGTCGGCATCTATGTCGACGACGTCTATTTCAATCGTCCGCAGTCGGCCGTTCTGGACATCTATGATGTCGAGCGCATCGAAGTGCTGCGCGGCCCGCAGGGCACGCTGTACGGCCGCAACACGGTCGGCGGCGCCGTCAAATACGTCACCAGCCGTCTCGATCCGGACGCACCGACCCTGGATGCCCGCATCAATGTCGGGTCCTACAACCAGCTCGACCAGATCGTGTCCGGCAGCGTGCCGCTGACCGACACCTTCCGCGTCGGCGGTGCCGTGGCCAACCTGCAGCGCGACGGTTTCGGCGACAATCTCTATACCGGCCAGGACAACTACAACAAGGATGTGCTGGGCTATCGCGTCAGCGCCGAATGGGAGCCGACGGCCGACCTGTTCTTCCGTCTCGCCTATGACCGCGTCGAGGATGACTCCAACCCGCGCGGCGGCCACCGCCCGATCCCGAGTGCGCCGGGCTACACGCCGAGCTATCCGGTTCTGGACGATGTCTTCGACACCCGCGCCGGTCTGGACGTGGTCCGGCAGAGCGCCGAGGCCGAGGGCCTCTCGCTGACGGCGGAATGGGAAATCAACGAGCACTTCACGGTGCGCAACATCCTGTCCAGCCGCGAAGACGCTTCGGTCACGCCGATCGATTTCGACAGCCTTCCGGAAGGCGACTTCGACGTGCCGGCGATCTACGAGAACGAGCAGTTCTCCGAAGAATTCCAGCTGCTCTATTCCAGCGAGCGTCTGAACGGCGTGATCGGCTATTACTATCTCGATGCCAGCGCCTACACCGTGTTCGACGTGCTGCTCGACACCACGCTGGCCGGCCTCAACGCCCAGACCTATGGCGATGTGGACACCAAGACCTGGTCGCTGTTTGCCAACTTCACCTATGATCTCACCGATCAGCTGAGCCTGACGGTGGGCGGCCGCTATACCGAGGACGAACGTACCTCGCGCGTCCTGCGCCGCACCTATCTGGGCGGTTTCTCCGAATATTTCGGTGGTGCAGGCGTGTCGATCGCGACCACGTCGGATTTCCTGGGCACCAATACCTGGGATGACTTCAGCCCGTCGGTCTCGCTGGCCTGGCAGCCGGATGCAGAGAACAATTTCTACGCAACCTTCAGCCGCGGCTTCAAGGGCGGCGGTTTCGACCCGCGGGCCCAGACCACCGGTGCGCCGGACTTCGACCAGAACGGCACCGTCAGCGAAGCGGAAGTCTTCGAGTTCATGAGCTTCGATCCGGAGACCGTGAACAGCTATGAAATCGGCTGGAAGTACGAGAATGGCCGCTACCGCCACGCACTGGCCTATTTCTACATGGACTATACCGACGTCCAGGTCCCGGGTTCGGTGGGTATCGATACCGACAATGACGGCGTCAACGACACCTTCACGGGTGTGACGACCAATGCCGGTGCCGCCACCATCCAGGGCATCGAGTATGAAGGCATGCTGGACATTGCCGACGACCTCATCAATCCGGGCGACAATCTGAACCTGGTGTGGGCGGTCGGCATTCTGGACGGCCAGTACGACCAGTTCATCAACGCCTTCGGCGTCGACATCTCCGACGATGTGGAAATCCAGAACACGCCGGACATGACGGCCAGCGCCACGCTGACCTACATGACGCCGTTCGCGGGCGGCGACCTGACCATGCTGGGCACGGTGAGCCATCGCGGCGACTCCACCCAGTTCGAAGTGCCCTTCGAGGCGCTCGACCAGGAAGCCTACACGCTGTTCAACGCCTCTGTGGTGTGGGACAGCGCCGACGATCGCTGGCAGCTGGGCCTTCATGGCCGCAATCTGACGGACGAGGAATACATCGTCGCCGGCTATGACTTCGTCAACAACACCACCTTCGCACCGGAGCTGGGCCAGGCGGGCACGCTGACCGCCTACTACGGCAACCCGATGACGATCACCGGAACCATCGCGTTCCGTTACTAGGCACGGCGAGGGCGGGCTGGTCCCTCCCCGGCGCGCCCGAAAGCTGCCAGACTGGGCCGGCGCTGCACCCTGCAGTGCCGGCCATTTCCTTTCTCCCGCCCGGAGCTTCCGTCATGATGCGCACGCTTGGTCTCATCCTTCTTCTGCTGGCGATCGTCGCCGGTATCGCCTGGTTCGTCTTCGGACGCGGCGGCTCCGGACCGGCCCCTGAAGCGGCGATCGACTCGCCCTGGTGGAGTGCACAGGACCGGCTGGTCGATGTCGACGGTGTCACGGCGCGGGTTCGCGTCGAGGGACCGGACGATGCCCCGGTCATCGTGATGATCCACGGCTTCTCCTTCTCGCTGGAAAGCTGGGATGACTGGGCGGACGCGCTTTCCGCCAATTACCGCGTCGTGCGCATGGACCTGCCGGGCCATGGCCTGACCGGCCCGGATCCGCAGGCGCGCTACTCCGTGCCGCAAACGGTCGAATTCCTGGGCGGTCTGATGGACGCGATGGATATCGACCGCGCGACGCTGGTGGGCAATTCACTCGGCGGCCTGGTCGCCTGGCGCTATGCCGCCGATCATGGCGACCGGGTCGAGAAACTGGTGCTCGTCGCGCCGGGCGGCTTCTCGATCAATGGCGTCACCGAGGAACCGGTCGATGTACCGGTCGGCGTGCGCTTCTATCTCACCCAGGGTCCGCAGCCGGTCGTTGCCGGCGCGACGGCGGCGCTGTTCGGCGACCCGGCGCGCATGGATCCGGACCTGCCGGGCCGTGTGCACGGGCTGATGCAGGGCGAGGGCGTGGGCGAGGCGCTGGTCGAGCGGCTGGAGGTCTTCACCCTGCCGGCACCCGAAGCGGATCTCGCGCGGGTGACGGTGCCGGCGTTGATCCTGTGGGGCGGCCGCGACGGTATGGTGCCGGTCGATCACGCGGCCCGTTTCGAGGCGGCGATGCCGGATGCGCAGCTCGTCGTCTACGACGATCTCGGCCACATCCCGCACGAGGAAGCGCCCGACCGGACTCTGGAAGATGTGCGGGCGTTTCTGGCAGAAAACTAGCGCAATCTCATCGCCATTGCGGTCGATGAAATGGCTCCGGCTTTTGAGTGGCCGCATTTTCGAACCGCAAAACCGGTTCCCACTTTTGCTGAAAATGCTCTAACGCCGCGCAGCAGCCTTCTCGGCGATTTCCGCCTGCAGGTCGGCCCAGTCCTGCGGGTCGACATCGCATTCGCGCAGCACGACCACGCCCAGCCCGGTATCATTCGCCGGCGCATCGGCCGTCAGCAGGCGGCCGAGGGCGTGGGTGCGGGCGGTCTCGCGATTGAGGCACGGACGGTAGACGATCTCGCGCGCGGTGCGGTGCCGGTCGACGGCGCCCTTGCGGCGCAGGCGCTGCAGCATGGCGAGGGTCTCGCCGGCCGGACGGCGGGTTGCAACCGACAGCTCGCCCACAGACGCACCGCCGCGGTCCCACAGGATGCGCATGGTCTTGTGTTCGTCTTCGGTGAGGGCCTGTTCGTTCGCCATCTTCGTCATCCCCTTAGCCTTCTACGCCGCGGCCCGAATTGCAACACTCGCGGCCGTTAAGGTTTTGTTTGCAATATCGGGGCCGGGCCGGGTTGACGGATGCAGGTTCGTCATATATTTCACCCATAAGCTATATAACTAAATGGTGAAATATGTCGGATCTCGACACGACGTTTACGGCTCTGGCCGATCCCACCCGGCGGGCCATTCTCGCCCGGCTCGCCAGCGGCGAAGCGACGGTGATGGAGCTCTCCGAGCCCTTCACGCTCAGCCAGCCGGCGATCTCCAAGCATCTCAAGGTTCTCGAGAAGGCCGGGCTGATCACGCGCAGCCGTGACGGGACGCGGCGTCCCTGCCGGATACAGCCCGAGACGCTGGCCCAGGCGACGCACTGGCTGGAGGAATTCCGCAAGCTCTGGGATGCCCGCTTTCTG
This sequence comes from Maricaulis sp., assembly GCA_002707795.1. Taxonomy (GTDB): domain Bacteria; phylum Pseudomonadota; class Alphaproteobacteria; order Caulobacterales; family Maricaulaceae; genus Maricaulis; species Maricaulis virginensis. The sequence continues at coordinate 9,796 of PANX01000028.1, read as the reverse complement.
GCTCTCGACGATCTGCTCGACGACATGAAGGCCGGCCACGAGCCCGGCCCCCGCGACCACTGATCACAAAATCTCTGGAGGAAATCCCATGTATCGACACACACTTGAGGTCGCCCCGAAAGGCGAGCGCGAGCTTGTCATGACCCGCCGTTTCGACGCGCCGAAGGCGCTGGTCTTCCGGGCGCTCACCGAGCCGCACCTGGTCAAGCGCTGGCTGCTGGGACCGGACGGCTGGATCCTGTCGGTCTGCGAGATCGACCTGCAGGTGGACGGCGCCTACCGCTATGTCTGGACCCATGCCGAGCGCGGCGAGGAGATGGGGATGGGCGGACGCTATCTCGAGATCGAGCGTCCGGACCTGATCGTGCACACCGAACGCTTCGACATGAGCTGGTATCCTGGCTCGGCCATCGTCACCACGCGATTGACCGAGGCGGCCGGTGTGACGACCTTCGAAATCACCATCACCTATGAAAGCACCGAAGCCCGCGACATCGTGGCGGCCAGCCCGATGCGGGAAGGTGCCGGGGCCAGCTATGACCGTCTGGACGGCGTTCTGGCAGGCCTGGCCACGGTCTGAGGACGTCTCAGGCGCGGCGGGGCAGGACGTTCGGATTGCGCAGGATGGCAGCAGAGACGAGGCTGACCAGCACGCCGACGGGGAAGATCTCGGTGAAGGTGACCGGCATGCGGAACCACCAGTTGGCATAGAGCGCCATGGACTGGCGCAGGCTGGTCTCGTAGGCGGCAAGCTCGCCGGCGGTGAGGCCGCGCTCGCGCTGGCCGTCGATCTGGGCGGTGATGTAGGCGTCCATGAAGGCGCCGCCCGTCATGTTGAAATAGATCTCCCAGGTGATGACGTAGAACAGGCCGGCAATGACCGCGACGCCGAGCCCGGTCGCCAGCGCCGGCCAGAAGCGGATCACTCCGCCCAGATTGATGTCGCGATGGCGCTTGATCGCCACGAAGATGAAGGCGAGCGCCAGTAGCATGGTCAGATAGCCCGCCGTCTCCGAGCCGACCCCGTCGGGGCCGGCCAGGAGGGTCATGCCGATGACCATCAGAAGCGAGACGATGAGACCGGCAATGATGCCGAAGGTGAGGACGATGCGTGCCATGACGGGATACCCCCTGGTTCTGGCGTTCACTTGACCGGGATGTCCAGCCTTTGCCGGATCGCCCCGTCGTCACCCCAATGGGTGATCGGGCGGAATTCACCCGTCCGGATGCGGTCTGCTGTCCGCCATGTCGCCTTGCGCATCGCCGGTACCGGGGATCAGTCTGAGAAGCCGGGCACGCTCCAGCGCCTGCACGCGGCTGGAGACGTCCAGTTTGTCGAAGAGGCGGGCGATATGCGTCTTCACCGTGTTGGGCGAAACGCCCAGCGTGCGGGCCATTGCCTTGTTGCCGTCACCGGCCGTCATGGCCAGCAGCACGTCGTATTCGCGCGGCGTGATGCCCAGAGAGGCCAGCGCGGCGTCATTGCGCTGGAAGGGGGCGGGCGGGGCCTGCCGCGTCAGCCGTACGCCCAGCCAGATCCCCAATGCGATACACGCCGCGCCGACAATGGCGATGAAGGCCTCGATACCGATCGTGCGCGCCCAGAACCGGTATTCCAGCCATTCCAGGGCAAAGACCGCCAGCGCGAGCGCTGCGGCCGAGAGGAGGATGGTGCGCCACATGGCGGCGAATCTGGCCGAAAGCGGCGGGNTGATCAATCTTGCGGGAACCCGGCGGNAGCGCGCTTGTTGTCCTCACGCGCCATCCGGTCGATCTCCCAGATCGTCGGTTCCGCTTCCGCCACTTCGGCGTCGCGCCGCGTGTTGTAGACGGCGAGGGCGCGCTCGAACTCAGCTGCCAGCCCGGCCTCCGCCTCGCATTCGAGCTGGCCGTCATAGACGCCGAAATGGCGCGGGACGAGGTCGGCACCGAATGTGTCCTGGTATTGGCTCTCCAGAACGCGATACCGGTCGAAGGCCGGGTCGTCCCAGTCGACATCGACGGTTTCATACGCGAATGGCACGGCACTGACGGCGAAGAGCGAGGACATCACCGGCCAGCGAGTCGCATCCTCAAGGACATAGGTGAAGACACGGCCGTCCGCTGAGTGCGGGCTCAGCTGGCCCGACTGCATCACGCTCATCAACACCATGCTGCCGGTCAGCATGGCCTGCACGATGCGCAGCGTCGCCGGGAAGCGGACGGGTTTCGGGCGGATGATGTCGGCGCACAGCCACAGCGCCAGGGTGATGGCAAACAGGCTGGATGCGAGCAGCAGTGTAGGGCGGCCGAGCAATGAGGCGGTCCACCAGTCGACATAGTCACGGCAGGCATAGCTGATGAAGACGAAATAGTGGACGAGATACCAGAGGAAGGCTCCCGAGCAGACGATCCCGATGGAGTACCAGCCGGCCACCACCGGCTTGGCGTTGCGCCGACGGCGTCGTGCCTTTCGCTTTCGAAGATGTATCCCGGTTCTCACGCTTCACGCGTATCATGATCGGCAAGCACGAAAAACGGGAATTGAATACGATGTCGTCCCCCGGACCAAACCGTCTCGCGCCGTCGGGCGGGAACCCGGCGCGGCCGGCTGCGTTACACGGGAGTGGGGAGCATGCTGACATTCTATCTTCGCCGCATCTGGCAATCGATCTGGTTCCTGCCGGCCATCTATGCCGTGGCCGCCGTTCTGGCGGTCGGCGTGGCGCCGGTGATCGGCGGCTATCTGCCCGATGACTGGGTCGCGCTGGTCAAGATCGATGCGCTGGCCGCGACCCTGAATATCCTGGCCTCGAGCATGCTGGCCGTTGCCATCTTCTCGATGGCGACGATGTTTTCCGCCTTCCAGGCGGCGGCCAGTTCGGCAACACCCCGCGCGCGTCCGCTCTTGACGCAGGACCGCACCGCCCAGACCGCGATCTCGACCTTTGTCGGCGCTTTCCTGTTCAGCCTGCTGGGCCTGATCGGCGTCAATTCGGGCCTGTATGGCGAGGCGGCGGTTGTCGTTCTGCTCGCGCTGACCCTTCTGCTCGTGGTCCATGTGGTGGTGATGCTGATCCGCTGGATCCACCGGCTGTCCGGTTTCGGCGGCGTGGAGGAAGCTATCGCGGTGATCGAGGCCGCAACGCAAAAGGCGATCGACCGGGCGCAGGGCTGCCCCAATCTCGGCGCCAGCCGGCTTGATGAAATCCCCGACGGCGCGCGGGCGCTGTGTCCGGCCCGGGCCGGACATGTGCAGACCATCGATGTGGCGGCCCTGCAGGCGATCGCCGAGAAGACCGATGCGCGCATCTATATCCTGTCACCGCCGGGCAGCTATGTCGGCCCGGGCGAACCGGCTGCCCATGTCGCGGGCGGCGGGGAGATCGGCGACGCGGTGCTGGAACAGATCATCACGGCCCCGAGCCGCACGCTGGAGGAGGATCCGGCTTTCGGCCTGGTCATGCTGGCGGAGATCGCCTCGCGCGCGCTGTCCGACGCCGTCAATGACAGTGGCTCGGCCCTGTCGGCGATCACGGCCATGACCCGTCTTCTGACCCGGATGTGCAGCCAGTTCGAGGCGCTCGCGGACGAACCGGCCGATCGCGTCTTCATGGCGCCGCCGGACCCGGCCGTTCTGGTCACCCATGCCTTCCGTCCGGTCGCCCGTGACGGTGCGGACCGGGTGGAAGTCGGTATCAGCCTGCAAAGGGCGCTCGGCGTTCTTGTCGCGGTCGATGAGATGGCGTTCGGCGAACCGGCGCGCGCCATGAGCCGCGAGGCGCTGGTCCGGGCCGAAGCCGCCATGCAATACGTCCCGGATGTCGATGTCCTGAAGGCGGCGGCGTTCGAATGAATCCGGAAACGAAAACGCCCCGGCGCGCGGGCGCCGGGGCGTTTCGGGTGAGGGGCTGGAGAGAGCCCTAGTCCTGTTCGTGCAGCCAGGCGGCATGCTTGGGCGCGCGCTTGGTCTGGCTCCATTCCTCGATCATCGGACGGGCGACGCGCTTGAGCTCGGCCATCTGTTCCTCGGTGCCGGTATTGGCCGCCAGTTCGAGACGGTGGCCGTTCGGGTCGAAGAAGTAGATCGACTTGAAGATGCCGTGATTGACCGGGCCGAGCACGTCCAGGCCTTCGGCCTCGATATGCGCCTTGGCGGCCAGGAGGGCGTCCATGTCCTCCACCTCGAAGGCGATGTGCTGGACCCATTCCGGCGTATTGCCGTCGCGGCCCATCTCCGGCGAATTGGGCAGTTCGAAAAAGGCCAGGACATTGCCCATGCCGGCGTCCAGGAAGACGTGCATGTAGGGATCCGGCGCCTTGGTCGAGGGAACCTCGTTCTCGGCGATGGCCAGTTTGAAATCCATGCCCATGACGCGCTGGTAGAACTCGACGGTCTCCTTGGCGTCCTTGCAGCGATAGGCAACGTGGTGGATGCGCTTGAGATTGACGCTCATGTCTGCCTCCTCATGGGGACATGTACCTTGGGTACGTGTCCCGGGAAATTTCATCCTTCCCCTTGACGGGGAAGGTGGGCCAGCGCGCAGCGCTGGGTCGGAAGGGGTGAAACCCGGTGCTTGTCCAGGAGACACCTCGCCCCCACCCCCTCCACCGCACGTTCCGTGCGGTCCCCCTCCCCCATCAAGGGGGAGGATGAGGAATGGCTGGCGATACCTGAACCCTACGCGTTTTCCGTTTCCTTCGTTTTCAGCACGCCGCGCTTGATCTGGTCGCGCTCGATCGACTCGAACAGGGCCTTGAAATTGCCCTCGCCGAAGCCTTCGTCTTCCTTGCGCTGGATGAATTCGAAGAAGATCGGGCCGATGGCCTTCTCGCCGAAGATCTGCAGCAGCAGGCGCGGATTGCCGCCCTCGGTCGTGCCGTCGAGCAGGATGCCGCGCTTGCGGAATTCGGCGACCGGTTCGCCATGGCCCGGCAGGCGCTCGTCCAGCATGTCGTAATAGGTGTCCGGCGGCGGGGTCATGAATTCCACGCCGCACTCTTTCAGCCGGTCCCAGCATTCGATGAGATTGTCGCAGGAGAAGGCGATGTGCTGGATGCCTTCGCCCTTGTACTCGCGCAGATATTCCTCGATCTGGCCGACGCCGTCCGACTTTTCCTCGTTCAGCGGGATGCGGATCAGACCGTCCGGCGCCGTCATGGCGCGCGACAGGAGGCCGGTATACTCGCCCTTGATGTCGAAATAGCGGATCTCGCGGAAGTTGAAGAGGTCCTCGTAATATTTCGCCCAGTAGTCCATCCGGCCCTTGTAGACATTGTGGGTGAGGTGATCGATCACGTTGAAGCCGCAGCCCTTCGGGTGACGGTCGACGCCCTCGATGTATTCGAAATCGATGTCATAGATCGACTGGCCGTCCTCGAACCGGTCGATCAGGTAAACGGTGGCGCCGCCAATGCCGCGGATGGCCGGCAGGCGCAGCTCGGAGACGCGCGTTTCGGTCTCGACGGGCTGGGCACCCTTTTCCAGGGCCATGGCGTAGGCGCGCTTGGCATTCCTGACGCGAAAGCCCATGCCCGAGGCAGACGGGCCGTGCTCGGCGGCGAAGAAGGCGGCCGGGGTGCCGGGCTCGTAATTGATCAGGAAGTTGATATCGCCCTGGCGCCACAGCTCGATGTCCTTGGAGCGGTGATTGGCGATGTGGGTAAAGCCCATCGTCTTGAAGACGGGTTCGATGAGGCCGCGTTCCGGCGCCGTGAACTCGACGAACTCGAAGCCGCAAAGGCCCATCGGGTTTTCGAACAGGTCTGCCATGTTTCGTCTCCAGGGGTCGGGGTTCCGCGCCGAAGGCCTGACAGGCCGTCACGACGCCCATTGGAGCGGCACAATACGCGTTTGGTTGCTATTGCGTCAAGTTGTGATTGCAACTAAAATGACGCCATGAGCGAACCGCGATCCCTGTCTGCCGCCGCGCCGGGCGATGCCATCCAGCTGGACAGCTACTGGCCCTACCAGGTCACGGTGCTGGCCGACCTGATTTCACGGCGCACGGCCGAGATCGTGCGGCGCGAGGGCGATCTCAACCTGTCGCAATGGCGGGTGCTCGCGGCAATTGCCGAGCGGCCCGGCCGTACGGCAGCCGAGGTCGTGGCGATGACGCCGATGGACAAGGGCATTGTCAGCCGCGCCACCAAGGCGCTGCTGCTGGCCGGCCTTCTGGTGCGCGAGGCCTCGCAGGTCGATGGCCGCGTCAGCCATCTCTATCTCACGGACAAGGGCGATGCGCTCTACCAGCGCCTGCGTCCGCATGTGGAAGCGGTCGCCCAGGCGGCGAGCGCCGTGCTGGCGCCGTCCGGCCAGGCCGAGTTCTGCGCCCTCGTCAGGCAGCTGGCCGACGCCATGCCCGCCACGCCCGAAACCCGCTGACATATCTTCCGGGCTTGCCACTTTGCGGACCGCGAAACCAGTGCCCGTTTTTGCCAGAAAGCACGCTCATCAAATATCACGCACGGGCCGCCTTGCTTTGTGTATAGACAATATCTGGAGGCGCCGGTGCTGGTCAGAAACCTCGTCATCGCTGTGATGCATCTTGTCATCGCAGCGGCTCTTGCCGCTGTGGCGGCGACGTGCGTCCAGAGCATACTCGGCGAAGCACTGCACGCGGCACGGGCCGAAACCCTGCAGACCTATATCCGCATGCGCGGCGAGCGCGAGCAGGCGGTGTTCGACCGGGCGCAGACCTTCATCCTGGCCGCCGAGACCGCCTTTGTGCGCCGGCTCGAAACGCTGGGTGACGAGGAGGTCGAGGCTGAATTCGACCGCTTCTTCCCGCCCTATGGCGACGGCNCCCGCCGCAGCGCGCCGGCCCTGTTCGAGGGTGTGGATCTGGATGGCGGCGACCATGCCTACGGGATCGGGGCTTTTCTGGGCGATGGCGAGGCGATGACCCTGGAAGAGCGGCGGCGCTATCTGGCCGGCCTGCATGTCGTGCGCACGGTGGGCGAGGCTTGGCTGCAGCAATTCTCCAGCCTCTATTATTTCACCCCCGACCGCCGGATGGTGATGTTTGCGCCCGGACGCGAGGACCGGCTGGAATTCTACCGCTTCGAGGCCCCGGCCGACTTCCCGCTGCAGGCGGACGAGGATCCGCGCCTGTTCTCGCGCGAAACCAATCCGGACGGCGTGATGCAGTGCACCCAGCTGTCGCGCTTCGTCTACCGCGATGCGGGCGAGCGTTCGGCGACGGCCTGCCGCAAGCCGGTTCTGAAAGGCAATGTCCTTCTGGGCGCGTTCGGAACGTCGATGATGATGAACGATCACCTCGCCCGCGCTCTGGAAGAGCCCCCGGCCGGCGGCGTCAACCTGATGCTGGGACGGGATCACCAGGTGATCGCCCGCGGCCGCCCGGCCGCGCAGGACAATACCGTGCGTGTCGATCCGGCCGCGCTGGCCGGCTATCTCGCCGACGATCCGCGGCCGCGCGGGATCGTGCGCGCCGAGGCGCTGGGGCAGATGATCGCCTTCAGCCGGGTTGCCGGCCCGGACTGGTATTTCGTATCCGTCGTGCCGCTGGCGGATATCGAGGCCACGGTGTCCGAACGTACGCGCCAGGTCTTTCTGATCGTCTTCTTCGCCGCGCTCGTCGTGTCGGCGCTCGCCAGCCTGGTCTGGCACTACCTGCCGGCTCTGCGTCTGCCCGGCCAGACGGCGGCCCGTGCCGACGCGGCCCCGGAATAACAACCGGCACTGAACAAGCCCTGCCACGGAATAAGCACTGGCCAGCCCGCGCCTCACAGCGTATGAGGGCGCGCCCTTTCACCACAGGAAAAGTAGAGCCCATGAGCGCGTCCCTCGACAAGCTGCGCAACATCGCCATCGTGGCGCACGTCGACCACGGCAAGACCACGCTGGTCGACCAATTGCTGCAACAGTCCGGTACGCTGGGCGAACGGGCCAATGTGTCCGAACGGATGATGGACTCCAACGACCTGGAAAAGGAACGCGGAATCACCATCCTGGCCAAGAATACCGCGGTGACCTGGGGGGACTGGTCGATCAATATCGTCGACACGCCCGGCCACGCCGATTTCGGCGGCGAGGTGGAGCGCGTGCTGTCGATGGTCGATGGCGTGCTGCTGCTCGTCGACGCGGTCGACGGTCCGATGCCGCAGACCTCCTTCGTGACGAAGAAGGCGCTGGCGCGCGGCCTGAAGCCGATCGTGGTCGTCAACAAGGCCGACCGCCCCTCCGCCCGTCCGGACTGGGTGGTCGACCAGACCTTCGACCTGTTCGACCGGCTGGGCGCCAATGAGGACCAGCTCGACTTCCCGGTTGTCTATGCCTCCGCCCTGCAGGGCTGGGCGTCGAACGAGGCCGGCGAGACCGGCACCGACATGAAGCCGCTGTTCGAGATGATCACGGCGCACACGCCCAGGCCGGACGTCGATCCGGACGGCCCGCTGCAGCTGCAGGTCTCGGCGCTGGACTATTCCTCCTTCACCGGCGTGATCGGTATCGGCCGCGTTGCCCGCGGCCGGGTGAAGAAGAACCAGCTGGTCACCGTCGCCAAGGCCGATGGCCGCAAGGTGAAGGGCAAGATCCTGCAGATCTTCGGCTTCCACGGTCTGGAAAAGGTCGAGCGCGACAGCGCCCAGGCCGGCGATATCATCACCTTCACCGGTATCGAGGATCTGAAGATCTCCGACACGGTGTGCGATCCGGAGCATGTCGAGGCGCTGCCGCCGCTCTCGGTCGACGAGCCGACCCTGTCGATGACCTTCCAGGTCAATGACAGCCCGTTCGCCGGCCGCGAAGGCAAATTCGTGACCTCGCGCAATATCAAGGACCGTCTCGACCGCGAGCTGATCCACAATGTGGCGCTGAAAGTCGTGCAGCAGGACGATGCCGACAAGTTCACCGTCTCCGGCCGTGGCGAACTGCACCTCTCCATCCTGATCGAGACCATGCGCCGCGAGGGCTTCGAGCTGGCCGTGGGCCGGCCGCGCGTGGTGCTGAAGGAAGAAAACGGCGAGACGCTGGAGCCCTATGAGAGCCTCACCGTCGACGTCGAGGAAGTGAACCAGGGCGCCGTCATGGAACGCCTCGGCCAGCGCAAGGCCGAGATGAAGAACATGGTGCCGGACGGCAATGGCCGGGTGCGGATCGACTATGTCGTGCCGACCCGCGGCCTGATCGGCTTCCGCTCCGAATTCCTCACCCTGACCTCCGGCTCCGGCCTGATGTTCCACACCTTCGACCATTACGGTCCGCGCAGCCAGGGCGAGCTGGGCCAGCGTCACAATGGCGCCATCGTCTCGATGATCGACGGCAAGGCGCTGGGCTTTGCCCTGTTCAACCTGCAGGAGCGCGGCAAGCTGTTCATCGGCCATGGCGTGGAAGTCTATGAAGGCATGATCATCGGCGTGAATGCCCGCGAAGAGGACATGATCGCCAACCCGACCAAGGGCAAGAAGCTGACAAACATGCGCGCCTCGGGTACGGACGAGAATATCGTCCTCACCCCGCCGGTCCGCCTGACGCTGGAATACGCGCTGGAATTCATCAATGACGACGAACTCGTCGAGGTGACCCCCCAGTCGATCCGTATCCGCAAGGTCTGGCTGAAAGAGCACGAACGCAAGAAGGCCAGCCGCGCCGGGTAAGGGGTTTAAGCCACCGGCTCTCTCCACTTCCCCCGGCCTTGTGCCGGGGCCTGGTTGAGCCTCCTCCTGAAACGCCGCCAGCCCCCGGAATAAATCCGGGGAAAGCAGCGCTCTTTCTTCCCCACTGCGTGGGGAAGTGGGCCCTCCATAGCCTTGGCGAAGGAGGGGTCGAAGGGGCCGGCGCGGAGCGCCGGGA
>PANX01000027.1 GCA_002707795.1 Maricaulis sp. | reverse complement strand
TCTACAACACAGCCCGGCCGCACTATGCTCTCAGCAAGCAGCCGCCAGCCCAAAGGCTCAACGCTCTGCTGAACAACGTCTTGAGAAACGACAGCTAGCTGCCGCGCATGATGTCGCCGATCGGACCGAGGACCGAGCCCTCGCCCTGGCCGGAACCGGTGCGCGGCACATTCGCCAGGATGCGGCCCGCCAGGCGCGAGAACGGCATGGACTGGAGCCAGACCTTCCCTGGACCCCGCAGACGGGCGAAGAACACGCCTTCCCCGCCAAAGATCATCGACTTGATATTGCCCGCCCGCTCGATCTCGAAATCGACGCCGGGCGTGTAGGCGACCACGCAGCCGGTATCGACATGCAGTTCCTCGCCCGGTGCCAGTTCGCGCTCGATCAGCGTGCCGCCGGCGTGCACAAAGCACCAACCCGTGCCCTGCAGGCGCTGCATGATGAAGCCTTCACCGCCAAACAGGCCGGTCATGATGCGCTTTTGCAGCGCAATGCCGATCGACACGCCCTTGGCGGCGGCCAGGAAGCTGTCCTTCTGGCAGATCAGCTCGCCGCCCATATCCGGCAGGTGAACCGGGATGATGGTGCCCGGAAACGGCGCGGCGAAGGCGACATGCGCCTTGCCCTGCCCCTGATGGGTGAAGACCGTCATGAACAGGCTCTCGCCGGTCAGGAGCCGCTTGCCGGCTCCGGCCAGGGCGCCCCAGACGCCCGACTGTTTCGACGAGCCGTCGCCGAACACGGCATCCATGCCGACACTGGGCGATTTGTACATCATCGCACCGGCTTCCGAGACGACGCTTTCGCCCGGATCCAGTTCGATCTCGACATACTGGATATCGCCGCCGCCGATCTTGTAGTCGATCACGTCCGTCTGGCTCATGCACGATCCCCTTCGCATGCAGGATGAAAGGACAGCCTAGAACGCCGGTCCGTCCGGGCAAGCGGTATTGTGCCGCGTCCCTTCCCCCGGGGCGCGTGCCTTCCAGGTCAGAGCGGAAACGGATCAGATAGTCTGGATATCGGCTTCGCCGACGGCTTCGCGGATACGGTGGGCCAGATGCACCGGCACATCGCCGCAGCTCTTGCGGAAGCTCTCATTCTTGTCGAGACGGGCGATATCGTCCGGCAGGCGCGCTGCATCGACACTCATCGAGCCCGACAGGATCAGGATCGGTGTGTCGCCGGCATGGCTCTGCGTGGTTTCCAGCGTATCGCGTGGGTGGATGGAGTCCGGCAGGCGCAGATCGAGCAGGACGAGATCGTAATCATTGCGGCCGAGCAGGCGTTTGGCATCCCGCAGCGTGCGGGCAACCTCGAAAGCGATGTCCAGGTCCCCGGCTTCGCAGACGGCGTGCTGGACCAGCATCGCATCCGCAAAATCGTCCTCGACGTGCAGCACCTTGAGTGCGCGGTTCGCCATCATTTCCTCCCTCATATGCCAGACTAGCCCGGTTGCCTTACCGAACTGTTTATGACGCCCCTTTTTGTCGTCAAAACCCGTCCGGCAACTCCACGCTGTGACGCAGCGCCGCTGCGATTACCGTGTTTCGCAGCAGCATGGCAATCGTCATCGGTCCGATACCGCCGGGAACCGGCGTAATCCAGCCCGCATGCTTCACAATCTCGTCAAAGGCCGCATCGCCCACAAGGCGCGTCTTGCCCTCGCCACGCTCGGGCGCCGGGATACGGTTGATACCGACATCCAGCACGCAGGCGCCCGGCTTCACCCAGTCACCCCTGACCATCTCGGGGCGGCCCACCGCCGGCACCACGATATCGGCGGTACGGACCAGCGCGGGCAGGTCCTTCGTGCGCGAGTGCGCGATCGTGACCGTGGCGTTCTTTTCCAGGAAGAGCAGGGCGGTCGGCTTGCCCACCAGGATCGAGCGGCCGATCACCACCACCGACTTGCCCGAAACATCGCCCATCGCCCGTTCAGCCAGCAGCACGCAGCCCGACGGCGTGCACGGACGCAGGCCCGGCTTGCCGAGCACGAGACGGCCTGCGGACGCTTCTGTGAGACCGTCCACATCCTTGTCCGGATGGATCGCCCCGATGACCCGGTTGGCGCCGATATGATCCGGCAGCGGCATCTGCACGAGGATGCCGTCCACACCGTCATCGGCATTGAGGCCGGCGACGATCTCCAGCACGTCGGCCTCGCTTGTGTCCGCCGGCTTGCGGATCTCGATCGAGCGCATGCCGGCCGCTTGCGTACGAAGGCCCTTGTTGCGGACATAGACGTCGCTGGCCGGATCGTCGCCGATCAGCACCACGGCGAGACAGGGTACACGCCCCAGGGATTTGGCCAGCCCGGCCGCAGCCTCGGCGGCCTTGGCGTCGATTTCAGCCGCAACGGCCTTGCCATCGATCAGTTCAGCGCTCATCGCTTGGGCCCTCCAGCAGGCTCCGGATACGCGCCAGCGCCGGGCCCTCGGCCTCGATGCGGACGGTCTTCAGTCGGGATGTGGCGCCGCGTATAACATCCAGATCGCGTTTGGGAAGACCCAGATGCTTCGCCAGAAGCGCAATCAGCGCGGTGTTGGCCTTGCCCTTCTCGGGCACGGCGCGCACGCGCACCGCCAGATGCCGGCTGCCATCGGCGCTGTCCTGCCAGCCTTCAACCGCGTCCGCCGAAGCGTTGGGCGTCAGGCGGACGTGCAGGACAAGCCCGCTTGCGTCGCTTTGCAGGCCGCTCATCTAGAAGATGCGCATCAGCTCTCCGAGCACATAGCCCTGCACAAAGCCGATCAGCAGCAGAAGGACGATGGGCGAGAAGTCCATTCCGCCGAGCGGCGGCAGGATACGCCGGATCGGCGACAGGAGCGGTTCGGTGATCGCCGAAGTCACGCGCCAGATCGCCGAGACAAACTGATTGTGCGCATTCACCACATTGAAGCTGATCAGCCAGCTCAGGATCACGCTGACAAGAACAACGATCCACAACAGGTTCAGCAAGGGGTGGATGATGTAGACAATGAGGCCGTCAATCGGGGACATGGGCGGGTTTTCCTCGGCATTCGCTCGCTTTCCCTGCTTCTAGCCCGGCCAGGCAGGGAAGGTCCAGAAGCGCGTGCGCTCGCCGGCACACATCCCGCGATGGCCGGACGGGTCCGGCATGGAATGCCCTTCTGCGACAGACGCGTTGACGCGCCCACAATCCGGTGACACATAAACCGCTCCCAAACCCGCTGCGCCTCGCGTTTGCGGGAAGGTGACGGGGCCGTAGCTCAGTTGGGAGAGCGCGTCGTTCGCAATGACGAGGTCAGGGGTTCGATTCCCCTCGGCTCCACCATCCTTCGCCCTGCGGGGTTCTGATGGCAAGCCATCCGGAGCGCGCACTCCGGGGCGAAGAGATGCCCTCCGAAGCCTTGGCGAAGGAGGGCGGGTTGCCGACACGCGCGAGGCCCAAACGAAATCCCTGCTGTCTGCATCGCCACGCCGTCGCCTGCAACAGACACCCTCCATCCTACCAAGCGGTAATTTGATCTGGGCGCTCCGGCTCTCTACGCCTTTGGGGATGTCCTGAGGGGAGCTGACATGCGGTTTCTGGTTTGCCTTGCAATGCTTGTCCTGGCGGCACCGTCCGCTCAGGCCCAGCCCGCACCCACGCCGATCGATGCGGAAACCCGCAATGCCGCGATCGCGGATGTGGGCGATCTCATAGCCGAAAACTATTACGACGCCGGGCGTGGTGCCGCCATTGCCGAAGAACTGGCCGCCTTTGCCCGCTCTCCGCAGGCCGCCGGCCTCGATACCGGCCAGGGGCTGGCAACCGCGCTGGTCGAATTCCTGCGCGAGCGGGACCGGCATTTCAACGCGGCCTGGCGCGGTCCCGACTTTATTGCCCGGGTCCAGGCGCAATGGGATGCGGAAGAAGCCGCCGGCGGCGAGGAAGAGGACAGTATCGAGCGCTGGGCCGAATACCGGCCGCAGAATTACGGTTTCAACGATGTGCGCGTGCTGGAAGGCAATATCGGCTATATGGCCGTCACCACCTTCAACCCGCTGATCGTATCGCAATCGAAGGCCGATGCGGCCCTGTCCTTCCTGGCCGATACCGATGCCGTCATCATCGATCTGCGCGGCAATCGCGGCGGCGAGCCGGAACTGGTGAACTATCTGCTGAGCCATTTCACGCCGGCTGGCGAGCGCGTTCACTACAATACGGTCCTGCAGCGCAATGCAGACGCCGAAGACCTCTACACGACCGCCGATCATCCGATGGGACATCGCCCGGACGTCCCGCTCTACGTGCTGGTCTCAGGCGAAAGCTTCTCGGCCGCCGAAGCCCTTGCCTATCATCTTCAGGCCATGGGCCGCGCAACGGTGGTCGGCGAAGTTACCGGGGGCGGTGCCAATGCCGGACGGATCTTCCTCGCGCCTGCCGGGTTGATCGTCTTCATTCCGGACACGACCGGCCGCAGTCCGTTTACCGGCGCAAACTGGGACCGTACCGGCGTGCAGCCCGATATCGAGGTTGCGGCCGGCGACGCCCTGGAGCGGGCCCGGGTCGAGGCCCTGACCCGGCAGGTCTCCGGCGTTGAAATCGAGGGACCTCAAGCCATGCAGTCGGCCTATCAGCTGGCACTGGCCCAGGCCGAGGCCGGCCGCTGGGTTCCGACCCCGGCCGAGCTGGAGGCCTGCACCGGGCAGTATAATGGCGGCCGTGTCTGGCTGGAGGACGGGCAGCTGCGTTATCAGGGCAGCAATAACGTGCTCGCCCTCACACCCTTCGCGCCGGGCGTCTTCCATTTCCCGGACAATGATACGGTGCAGGTGCATTTCCCCGGCTATCGCAGCGGCCGGGCCAGCGCCATGCGGCAGGCCTATCCCAGCGGAAATTTCTTCGACCGCGAACGCGTCGACTGAGCCGGTCCAGAGCCTGGGTGCGCCTCCTCCCGCTGACGACGGAGCTGCCGGGGGCGACGAAGCCCTGACGAGACGGATGCGCCGTTAGAGGCTCGGTCGCGCTGGTCATGCGACGTCAGCGCGCACTGTCGACCGGCATCACTGGCGAAATGGCAAAACGGGCCTCAGGTCGGCGGACTGCGCGGGGCAGAAGCCGGCACGAGGTCCGACAAGGCGCGTGCACAGCCAATATGTTCCCGCCATACCCCGGACACTTCGCCACCGGGCAGCCCTTTTGCCACCAACTTAAAAGCGGCTCGGCACACCGGGACCGCCACGACGGCTCAGCCTGCATCCAATGCGGCGACCAGTGCGTCGAGTTCATCGCGGATCTGGCGGCCGAGCCACACAGCGGCGGCGGGTGTCAGGTGTGCATTGTCGATATAGATCGCCGCACCATCAGTCGTATTGGACAAGCAAATGTCCGGACACAGCACGGGCCAGACATCGACGAAGCTGATATTCTCATATCCCTCGACGATTTCTGCCAATTGTGCGCTCCTGGCTGACAGGTCAACGCGTAAATAGGGCGTCAGGTCGTCGTTGAACGCGGCGCTGTTGATGATGTTGATGACCTGTTCCGAGAAGATCGGGCGCGGACCGAAGATGACGACAGGAATGCCCAGGCTGTTGAGGTATTCAAATGCGCTTTCCGGCGCCTGCCACCATTGCCAGTTCGCCGCGATGACAACAGCACCGACGTCCGGACTTTCTCCGGCAAATCGGTACCTGAAGCTGTTCATGTCCTGGCACCCCTGAGAGCGATTTCCGCCAGGCTCGGGGTAGAACGGTATGCATCCCGCCCAGCTCGCGGACATAATTCGCGCCTGCGGCAGGACCGTTTCAAGCATTATGACGGTCTCGGCACCAAAACTGTCGGCGATTACCAGCACCGACCGGCCACGCACACTGCGCGCGAGGCAAGCGCTCTGCTCGAAGTCTGCAAACGAATGGCGGTCGCCCGGCTGGCAGCCCAGAACAACCCTGCCATCCCTTGCACGCGCGCGGGAAGCTTGCCGCAACTCCTCGACCGTATAACCCGGCCGGTGTCCATCTGCCCGCACATAGTCGGACGGCTCCACGACCTCTTCCTGCGAGCTCGAGGAGAGGATTGTCGCGGCGAGCGTGCCAGAACACAGAATGATTGCAAAGGATGTGAGAAGCTTGAAGCGGTGCGCCCGCCCACTGTCGCGCCGCGTTACACGCACCGGCGTCTCGACAAGGCGATACAGGCCTTCCGCGAGCACCCATGTCAACACCAGCATCAGGACGATCCGGGAAGCGTCCGGCCAGCCGCTCAAGCCCATTTTTACGAGCACGACAACGGGCCAGTGAACAAGATATGTAGAGTACGCCCGCAGGCCGATATAGCGCATCGGCGCCGCACTCAGAACCCGGCCTGTGACGCCCTGCATGCTGCAAAGCACCAGGCTGACCGCAAGCGCTGGCGCGACTGCCGATAGCGCAAAAGGCGAGCTGTTCCCATTCACGAAGACCGATAGCAACAAGATCATGCCGATCCCTGCCGCGGCGAGAGAACCGTGACGGTCCCATGCAAACAGGGCAGGATGCCGGGTCAGCAAGACCGCAACGCCCGCACCCAGGGCAAATTGAAATATCCGGGCGGGCGTCAGGAAGAATGCCGCGGATGGGTGATTGTCCGCGAGGATCAGTGAGAACACCATTCCAACGACCACCAGCCCCCCGAGCAGGGCGAGCAGACGTGGCTTCATGGCAACCAAGAGCAACGGCCAGAAAAGATAGAACTGCTCTTCGACGCCCAGAGACCAAGTATGCAAGAACGGGTTGCTTTGACTTACGGTATCAAAATATCCGGATTGCAGCCAGAAATATATATTTGACACCGGAACGATCGAGTAGAAACCGGCTACGGAAAATTCTTTGAGTCGTTCGATTCCATATATTTGCGACGCCACAATGAGCGTTACGGCGACCGTGACAGATACGGCGGGCATTAGCCGGGCTATTCTTTTTGTATAAAAATCTACAAAAGAGAACCTATTTTCCCTGACAGATAATTCAATGTTCTTCGTTATTATAAATCCACTAATAACAAAAAATACATCTACTCCTATAAAGCCGCCTGGTAGAAACGATTCTTCTATATGAAATACCAGAACAAGAAGAATTGCTATGGCCCGCATGCCATCAAGCGGCAAAATATACGATGCTTTAACCTGCGACACGTGCGCCCCCCGAGTGTCCGTCCCGATACTCCCGAATAAACTTTCCGCACCGGAAGACAATCTTGCAAGCTTTAAGACACGTGCAAGTAAGTTCCAGACACTCTGGCTGACGCGTGGTCCCGGCGTTGCTTTCCGCCGCTTCACTGGCCCGTTCGTAGCAATGCAACTGCCAGCGCAGGACCACCATGCTCAATGAAAGTCCCGGCTCTTGGGGATCACGCGGACATTTCGGGGATGACGGCCGCGCGGGTCGCGGCTGACGGGGCGGGCGACCTCGTCGGTCGGGGCCAGGGCGCGGTCGAGGGCGGCGCGCTGGGCATCCTCGGACAGGCGATAGAGATCGTCGGTGCAATCCACGAGCTCCTCGGCAACGATGTGGGTGACATTGTCGGCGCTCTGCACCCGGCCGCGCACCGCCAGGATGCGCGCGCCCATGACGACGGGACGATAGATATCGAAAACGCGCGGCCAGACGACGAGATTGGCAATACCGCTCTCATCCTCGAGGGTGATGAAGACCACGCCACTCGCCGTGCCGGGTCGCTGGCGCACCAGCACCACGCCGCCGGTCTTCACCCAGCTGCCACCGGGACGGGCATTGGCCGAGCGGGTCGGCACAAGCCCCATGCCCGCATAGCGCTCACGCAGGAAGCGCATGGGGTGGGCCTTCAGGGACAGGCCGGTGGTCTGATAATCCTGCAACACATGCTCCGACAGCGGCATGGCCGGCAGGGCGACACGATCCTCATGGCCGAAACTGTCCGTGTCGGCCCGGTCGAACAGGGGCAGACCGGCATCCTTCGCCCCGCCGCGCACCGCCCACAGGGCCTGGCGGCGATCCAGCCCGGTCGAGCGGAAGGCATCGGCCGCAGCCAGGCGCTCCATGGCGCCCCGATCCAGTCCGGCACGCCGGCGCAGGGCGGCCGGGTCGGCATAGCCGGCACCGCGAAGTTCGACCAGCCGCACCGCATCGGCCTCGCGCATCCCGTCAATCGTCCGCAGACCCAGGCGCAGGGCGAACGCGCCGGTCTCGGCCGGTTCCAGCGTACAGTCCCAGCCGGAATGATTGATATCGGGAGCCCGCACCTCGACCCCGTGCTCGCGGGCATCGCGCACGATCTGGGCCGGGGCATAGAATCCCATGGGCTGGGAGTTCAGCAGCGCAGCGGCAAAAACCTCCGGATGATGGCATTTCAACCAGGAGGAGACATAGACCAGAAGCGCGAAACTGGCCGCATGGCTTTCCGGAAAACCGTAATCGCCGAACCCTTTCACCTGGTCGAAACAACGCCGTGCGAAGTCCTCGGAATAGCCGCGTGCGGTCATCCCCTCGACCATTTTGGCCTCGTAATTCGCGATCGTCCCCAGCTTGCGGAAGGTCGCCATGGCCCGGCGCAGCCCGTTGGCCTCGTCAGGCGTGAATTTGGCCGCATCGATGGCGATTTGCATCGCCTGTTCCTGGAAGAGGGGGACGCCCAGCGTGCGCCGGAGGATCTGTTCCAGCTCGTCCGGCGGGCCATGCTCCGGGTCGGGACTGGGAAAGACCACTTTTTCCTCGCCCTTGCGGCGGCGCAGATAGGGGTGGACCATGTCGCCCTGGATCGGGCCCGGCCGCACGATCGCCACCTCGATCACCAGATCGTAGAAATTGCGGGGCCTGAGCCGCGGCAGCATCGACATCTGCGCCCGGCTTTCCACCTGGAAAACCCCCAGGCTGTCGGCGCGGCACAACATGTCATAGACGGCTTCGTCGCCCGGCGGCAGGGCGGCCATCGTCCAGTCCTCGCCCTTGTAGAGCGACAGCATGTCGAAGGCGCGGCGGATGCAGGACAGCATGCCCAGGGCCAGCACATCCACCTTCATGATCCCCAGCGCGTCGATATCGTCCTTGTCCCATTCGATGAAGGTGCGCTCGTCCATGGCGGCATTGCCGATCGGCACGGTTTCCACCAGCGGGCCCTGGGTGAGCACGAAACCGCCGACATGCTGGGAGAGGTGGCGCGGGAAGCCGATCAGCTCGCCGGCCAGGCGCAGGGCGAGGCGCACCGCCGGATTGTCCGGATCCAGCCCGGCCTTGCGGATATGATCGCCATCCACCTTGCGGCCCCAGCTGCCCCAGACGGTGCCGGCCATCGCCGTGGCGACATCCTCGGACAGGCCCATCGCCTTGCACACCTCGCGCAGGGCCGAGCGCGGCCGGTAGCAGATCACCGTCGCCGTCAGCGCCGCCCGCTCGCGGCCATAGCGGCGATAGACATACTGGATCACCTCCTCGCGCCGCTCATGCTCGAAATCGACATCGATATCCGGCGGCTCCTTGCGCTCTTTCGACAGGAAGCGCGCGAACAGCAGGCTGGAACGGGCCGGATCGACCTCGGTGATCCCGAGGCAGAAGCAGACCGCGGAATTGGCCGCCGAGCCGCGGCCCTGGCACAGAATGCCCTGGGCACGGGCCCAGGCGACAATGTCGTGCACGGTGAGAAAATAGGCCGGGTAGTCGAGCTCCTCGATCAGCTCCAGCTCGCGGGAGATCAGGCGGGAGACCTTGTCGGGAATACCGTCCGGATAGCGGGTATGGGCACCGGCCCAGGTCAGGGCGACCAGGTGTTCCTGGGGTGTGCGGCCGGGCGGTACCGGCTCGTCGGGATAGACATAGGACAGCTCGTCCAGCGAGAAGCGGCAGCGCGCGACGATCTCGCGGGTGCGCGCCAGGGCCGGGGCGAACCCGGTAAACAGGCGCGCCATTTCCTCCGGCGGCTTGAGATGGCGTTCGGCATTGGCGTTGAGCCGGAAACCGGCCGCCTCCATGGAACAGCCCTCGCGGATACAGGTCAGCACATCCTGCAGCGGGCGCCGCGCCGGCGTGTGATAAAGCACGTCCTGACTGGCAACCAGCGGCACACCGGTGCGGCCGGACAGGGCTTCCAGTGCGCCCAGCCGCGCCCGGTCGCCCCCCGCCATGCGATGGACAGCCGCCAGATAGAGCCGATCGCCCCACAGGCCGGCCAGCCGGGTCAGAAGCGGTTCGAAGTCCGGCCCCGGCACATCCGGCGGCACAGCGATGAAGATCTGCCCTTCGGCGTGCTCGATAATGTCCGCGACGGTGATATGGCACTCGCCCTTGGGGACATCGCCCACCGCCTGCCCTGTCTTGCCTTGCGAAAGCAGGCGCGAGAGGCGGCCATAGGCGGCCCGGTCGGTGGGATAGCAAACCAGGTCCGGCCCGTCGGACGGGCGCAGCCGGGCACCGACCAGCAGGCGCATCCCCTGTTCCTTCGCGGCCAGATGCGCCCGCACCACACCGGCCAGCGTGTTGATGTCGCAAACGCCCAGCGCATCCAGCCCCAGCGCGCGCGCCGTCGCCACCAGTTCCTCGGCATGGGAAGCGCCGCGCAGGAAGGAGAAATTCGTCAGGCAGAGCAGTTCGGCATAACCGGTCATCGCCGCCCCCTCACGCAAACAGGCCGTGGATGAACCAGGCCGGCGGACCGCCGCGACCGTCTCCGTAAAGCCCCTCGCGGAAGATCCAGTAACGCCGCCCCTCCTCGTCCTCGACCCGGTAATAGTCGCGCGCCCGGCGCCCGCCCGGACCGGACGCGCCCGCCCGCCACCATTCCGGGGCAATCCGTTCCGGCCCGTCGGCGCGAAGCACCCGGTGCACGATGCGGCGCCAGACGAAACGCATGGGCGGGCCGTCGGGAATTTCCGCGATCACCTCCAGGCTTTCCGGCCGTTCGAACAGGCGCAGCGGACGCGGGGCCGGTCCGGGCGGTGTGGCGGACTGCCAGTCGGGCAATTCACCGTCATAGACAGCCAGCGCCTCGCCGCGCTCGGGCAGATGGCTTTCCACCGGCTGCAGGATTTTCACCACGCGATCGCCCAGCCGGGCCGTGATCCGGTCGGCCAGCACGGCCAGACCGGCCGTATCCGGACCATCGCCGGCCAGAACCGCATCCAGCGGCCGGGCCTGCGGCGTGACCGGGCCCGTGCGGGCAGCCTCCAGCTCCATCAATTCCACACCGAAGCCGGGGTCGAGCCCGTCCAGCCGGTCGCGGAACAGGGTGAGCAGGTGGGCCGGGTCGTGTATCGGGCGTGCGGCACCGGCGGTCACGGCGGCAACGCTCTGATCGCTGCGAAAGATGGCCAGCCGGAAACGCCGGGCCCCTTCGCCATGCGCCTCGAGCCGCTCGCACAGGGCCGGGGCCAGGCGCGCCAGCCCCGCCCGTATCCCGTCCGGATGCAGCAGCGGTTCCGGACAGGGCAGGCGCACGGCATGATCCGGCGGCGCACGCAGCGGATCCAGCGGTTCCGGCCGCAGCCCCAGCGCCTGGTCCAGCCGCGTCAGCACGGCATCGGCCGCACTGACGGAATGAAAGCGCCGCGCCAGCGCCTTGCGGTCAATGCCGTAGAGCTGGCCGATACGCGTCAGGCCGAAGCGTCGCAGGAGGGTGAGGCTGGCATCGGACAGGCGCAGCCCCGCCATGGGCAGACCGGCCAGCCCCGGCTTCAGCCCGGCCTCGTCCACACGCCGCCCTGCCCGGCCGCCAGACACTTCATGCGCCAGCGCCCAGGCCGCACCCGGGGTCGGGGCCAGGCCGAGCCGGACCGGCAGGCCCGCCCGTTTCAGCCGGGCTTCCATATGGTCCAGCATGGCGTCTTCCCCGCCGAACAGGTGCGCCCCGCCCGTCATGTCGATCAGGATGCTGTCGCCGCCCGCCACGGCAACCGCAGGCGACCAGCACTCCATCCACAGGGCCAGCTTTTCCAGCGCCCGGGCATCGGCAGCCCGGTCGACCGGTTCGGCCGCCAGTTCGGGGGCGCGGGTGCGGGCATCGCCAAAACGCAGACCCGGCTCCACACCTGCACTGCGCGCCGCATCATTGGCGGCGACCACACGCAGGCCGTTCCGCCCGGCCTCGGTCAGGACGAAGGGCGTGTCTCCCGCCTGATCATCCGGTGTCGCGCCAGACACCGGCAAGGCCGGCACCGATCCGGCGCGGCTGCGGCGCAGCCGGTCGAGCGGCCAGTCGGGAAACCAGACGCAGACATGGCGTCGCATCCTCATACTCCAGGTCGAAGATCCGTCCCGCCTTGCCCGGCTGCAGGCGGGACTTTTCCAGGATGGCGCGCCAGGCCGGCCGCCCCGGGGCGCGCGCATCGTGTTCGTGCGGAGCGGATGGCCGGGCCGAAACCCGCCAGCGCCCCTGGGCGGTCGTTGCTCCCGACCGCGTATGGGGAAAGACCAGGACAAGCGGCGTCCGGCTGGTCTCGCAGGCCAGACCCAGCCGCCGCGAGGCCGTGAAATCCATGTCGTCCAGCTCGGCGATCACGGCCGCAAGACCGGAGGCCCTGCAGGCCTCCTCGGCAGCTTGCAGGGCCTCCATCCGGCCCTTCGCCTCGATCAGGAGCATACGCCCCGGATCGATCCCGAACCCGGCCAGCCCCCGGCCGGAGAGCCGCCCGTGCTCCCGTGCCAGCGCCGCCTGACGGATCCAGACAAGCCCGCCCGTACGGCCCGTGTCGCGGACCGCCGCCAGGGCCAGCCCGGTCAGTGCCGGGAAATCCCCGAACCCCGCCTCGGCCAGCTCATGCACACCGGCCGCGCCCAGCCCGTAGGGAAAGGGCGGCTCACGCCCCGCTACGGGGGCCAGAATGTCCGGCTTCAGGCTCATTGTTCTGTTTTTGTTCCAATGCCGGAAAGAGTCAAGAGCCCTGCAGTTGCGGCAGGAACGCTTCCTTTACCGCCGCCTGCTAGGACAGGGGCATGACACGTTTGCACGCCCTTCTGACCTGCGGCCTTGTGGCCGTCCTGCTGGCCTCGGCAACCGGTCCGGCCATCGCCGCCGGCGGCGNCGGCGGGGGAGGCGGCAGCAGCGCCCCGGCCCAGGGCGAGGAAACGCGCCGGCGGATGATCACGCCGTCACAGACCTACATGCCCCTGCCACCGCTGACGGCGACCGTGCAGGCCAATCACCGCGCCCGCGGCCTGCTGCAGATCGAGGCCGGGCTGGAGATCGCGGATCCGGAGTTGCGCCGCCGCGCCGAGCGCTACCTGCCGCGCCTGCGCAATGCCTGGGTTTCGGGCCTGAGCGCCTATACCGGCATGAGTTATCGCTTCGGCGACGTGCCGGATGCCGACCGCATCGCGCAGATCCTGCAGGAAGCGACCGACATCACCCTGGGTGAAGAAGGCGCAGAAGTCCTCATCGGCATGGTGATCATCCACGCCGACTGACGGCTGATGCTCAGGCGATCGCGTCCATGAAGGATGCCAGATCGACATCCTTCTGCGTCACGCCATCGGCGTCATGCGTCGCCAAGGTCACGTCCACCTTGTTGTAGACATTGAACCATTCGGGGTGGTGATCGACCTTGTCGGCTTTCACCGCGACCCGGCTCATGAAGCCCCAGGCGGCGTTGAAGTCCTCGAATTCGAACACTTTGCGGATGGCATCGCGCCCTTCGACGGCAGACCAGCCGTTCAGGCGGGCCAGTGCGGCTTGTGCTCCGATACGCTCCATCTGCAATCTCCCGTTCTGCTTGCTGCGCCTATTCCGCGGCCGGCAGGGCCATCGGCTCGATGCCCAGGGCCCGGAACAGGTCGAAATCCTCGCTCTCGCCCGGATTGGGCGTGGTCAGCAATTCCTCGCCGACGAAGATCGAATTGGCGCCCGCCAGGAAGCACAGCGCCTGCAATTCCTGGCTCATGCCCTCGCGGCCGGCCGACAGGCGGACCATGGACTTCGGCATCAGGATGCGCGCGGTGGCGATGGTGCGCACGAACTCGATCCCGTCCAGCGGCCTTGAATCGCCCAGCGGTGTATTCGCCACGCCGACCAGGTGGTTGATCGGCACGCTTTCGGGATGCGGGTCCATCGAGGCGAGCTCGGTCAAGAGACCGATCCGCGCGCTCTCGTCCTCGCCCATGCCGACAATCCCGCCGGTGCACACATGGATGCCCGCCCCGCGCACGCGCGACAGCGTGTCGAGACGGTCCTGATAGGTGCGCGTCGAGATCACCCGGCCATAATCTTCCGGCGCGGTGTCGAGATTGTGATTGTAATAGTCCAGCCCCGCATCACGCAGACGCTCCGCCTGGCCGTCGGCGAGCATGCCCAGCGTCACACAGGTCTCCATGCCCAGCGCTTTCACGCCGGTGATCATGTCGCAGACCTTCTCCTCGTCGCGCGGCTTCAGTTCTCGCCAGGCCGCGCCCATGCAGAAGCGCGTCGCCCCGCCATCCTTCGCCTTTCTCGCGGCCTCCAGGACTTCGTCCAGTGGCATCAGCTTGGAGGCTTTCAGCCCGGTGTCGAAATGGGCCGACTGGTTGCAATAGCCGCAATCCTCGGCACAGCCGCCGGTCTTGATGGAAAGCAGCTGGCTGGTCTGGACCTGGTTGGCCGGATGGCACTTTCTGTGCACAGACTGGGCGGCGAAGATGAGATCGCCGAACGGTGCGCGATAGATCCGGGCCGCGTCTTCACGCGTCCAGTCCATGCGGGGCTGTGCCAGAAGGTCGATATCGCTGAGCAGTGTGGTCATGAAAGGTCAGTCCCGGAAAATGACAAGGGAACCTAGAAACAGTGGCGCGCCGCGTCCAGACATGACACTGCGCTGGGCGGCGCGGATCGTGCTGGCCGTGGCAGTGGTGGTCATCACCGACCTTGCCCTGCAACCGGCTCCGGACCTGCCAGGCAGCCTGCTCGGTTCCGACAAGATCGAACACGCTGCCGCCTTTCTCGNANTGACCGTGCTGGCGCGAATGGCCTGNNCGNGCCTGTCGGGCTGGCTCATTGCATTCTTTCTGCTGGCCTATGGCTTCGGGATCGAGCTCGCCCAGGATGCCCTGGACGCCGGGCGCGTTGCTTCCCTCGCCGACCTGATTGCCGATGCGGTCGGCATCCTGGCAGGCTTTGCCCTGATCCGCCTGTTCAACGGTCTTCGCCGCTGGGACCATACGGCCTCCTGACCAGACAAAGCTGCGGGCAAAGAAAAGGCCCCGCCGGAGCGGGGCCTGATCCTGCTTCAGCCAAGGCCTGAAAATCAGGCGTTCGGCTTGCTGTCTTCACCGCTGCCATCGGGCGACACGGCGGTGATGGTGTCTTCCGGGGTCTCGGTCGTCCCCCAGTCGTCGCCGGCCCAGTTCGGCGGCAGCTCGCCGGTCTTGTCGAAGCGCTTTGTCATGGAGACCACCACGCCGGACAGCATCAGCAGCGCCACCACGTTCGGCAGCAGCATCCAGGAGTTCGCCACATCGCCGAAACGCCACAGCCCGTCGACATTCAGGATCAGCGTGCCGACGAAGGCGACCGCCACCCAGACATAGCGGAACGGTTTGGCCGCCCAGTCGCCGAGCACATAGGTCAGCGAGGTCTCGGCATAGTAGGACCAGCCGATAATGGTGGTGAAGGCGAACAGGGCCTGCGCCGCCAGGATCACCCAGGCGCCGCCGAACATGCCGTTCGAGAAGGCCGCCGTGGTGATGGCCGAGGCTTCCAGCGAGGTCGCCTGCCAGGCATAGGCTGCTGTCGTACCGTCATCATTGGGATAGGCGCCCTCGACAACAAGGATCACCAGCGCCGTCATGGTGCAGATGACCAGCGTGTCGATGAACACGCCCAGCATGGCGATCTCGCCCTGCTTGACCGGATTCTTGGTCTGCGCGGCCGCGTGGGCGATCGGGGCGGAACCCTGACCGGCCTCGTTGGAGAACAGGCCACGCGCCACACCGGCCCGCACCGCCGCGAGCACGCCATAGCCGGCAAGACCGCCGGCGGCCTGGCCGAAGCCGAAGGCCTGGCCGAAGATCTGGCCGAAGGCGCCCGGGATATGGTCGATATGGGTGATCAGCACGAAGAGGGCACACAGCACATAGGCCACGGCCATCACCGGCACGATCTTGCCGGCCAGATTGCCGATCGACTTGATGCCGCCGATGATCACCAGGAAGACCAGCGCGGCCAGCACGATGCCGACCATCCAGTTCTGCAGCTCGAAACCGAGCGAGGTGCCCGCTTCCAGCGCCGACTGGGTGACCGAGTTTGCCTGGATCATGCCGCCCGTCGCAAAGGCTGACAGCACGGTACCGATGCAGAACAGGACGGCGAGCCAGCCCCAGTTCTTTCCGAGGCCGTTCTTGATGTAATACATCGGCCCGCCGTGGAACTGGCCGTCCGGGTGACGCTCGCGAAAACGTACGGCAAGGCTGGATTCGGCGTAGGCCGCAGCCATGCCGAACAGGGCCGTCACCCACATCCAGAAGATGGCGCCGGGACCGCCCAGCGTGATGGCGGTCGCGACACCGGCAAGATTGCCCGTGCCGACCTGGCCGGACAGCGCCGTCGACAGCGCGTTCCAGGGCGTGATCTCGCCTTCGCCCGTCGATTTGCGGCCGCTCCACAGCTCGCCGAAAGCCGGGAAAACCCGCAGCAGCGGACGGAAGCCCAGCCGCAGCATGAAGAAAAGGCCCGTGCCCAGAAGGGCGATGGTGATGATGCCGACAGGCAGGATGCGCGTATCGCCCCAGGTCCCGCCCCACAGGAAGTCACTGAAGGTCGTGACCCCGTCGAAAAATATGTCCATGTCTCTCCCCCGAAACCGGTTCGCGGCCACCTTAGGGACTGCAGCCGGTTTTGGGGAGGTGCTTTGTGCAAAAGGTCCGCGGTACCCGGACGATCAGGGGGCGGGAGACGTGCTTTCAGCACGCACTTCAATGGCGAAGACGCCCCAGACCCAGTCATCGTCGGGCATGCCGGTGAGCGCCTGATCCTGCGCGCGGGGCCAGACAATCATGGCCGGCCCGAAACCGCCCAAGGGTATCGGATCGCCGTCCACGCGGATCGCGAGGATCACGTCATGCACATCCAGTGTCATGCGCGCCAGGGATCGCTGGTATCCATCCAGCGCCGTGACGACGATTTCCTCTTCGCGCGGCCGGACCAGACCCAGCACGTCGCGCAGCAGGGGTCCCGAGAAGTGCCGCACCGGCCCGCCGGCCGGATAGTCGGTATCGATCCGGTGCTGTTCCAGCGCGGCCAGCTGGGGCCAGCTCAGCTCGGCGGCAGCCTCGAAGACAAGGCCATACCGGGCAAAAAGCGGCTCGACGTCCGGATCCATGGCGGCCCGTGTCGGCTCGGCTTCGATCTCACCGAAAACCGTGATCACCGGCAGGTCGCCAACGGTTCGCGATTCGGGGCCGCAGGCCGCCAGCAAAAGGAAGGCCGCAAGACCGGCGATCGTCTTTTTCATGGTGTGCCCCCAGAGCCTTGGACCATTTTAGGCCGATCACGGGGAATTGAGCCAGCGAATACTAGTGGAAAGTGCCGCAAAGGGTGACCACACGCCCGCCGGTACCGATCTTGAAGCGCGCAATCCCGGCACCCGAGACGGTGTTCACACCGCCCAGATCAAGCTGCACGACGCCGCGCTGGCGCAACAGATCCATCGCCTGCCAGAGCATGAGGTTGTGGGCGCCCGATGCCCGGCCGGACGGATCGGTCCAGCCGATATGGTAGGTCGCGGCACAGCCATGGACGAGGAACAGCATGCCCGCAGTCTTCTTGCGCCCTTCATCAGCCCGCAGGACCAGCACGCTGTTGCGGTCACCGCGGGCGTCGGCATAGGCCGGCACCAGCGCGGCCGGCGTCGCGCGGTATCCGCGGCCGGCGCGCTGGCCCTCTTCGGTCTCCAGCAGCCAGCGATACTGGGCGAGCTTGGTGCCGTTCTGCTGGATCTTGAGCGCGGATTTCTCCGCCGCATTCAGCCGGTTGCGCCATTTCTGGTCGAGCCCGGCGCGCAAGGCTTCCAGATCCTGTGTCAGATCGAGCAGCACGGTGGAATAGCCTGTCATCACCCGGCTGCGGCCGGCCATCCCGTCGGCGCTTTCGGTATCCGGCGAGACCAGGGTGAGGCGCGGCCAGCCGAGCCCCAGCCCCTTGCGAAGAGCGCGGATCGCCGCGGCCTTGGCCGCCGGATCGACGTCTTCCAGCCAGACCGGGCCGCGCGTGCACAGGGCCATCTGCACGACACCGCCGATCCGGCGCGTGGTGAATTGCGCCAGTCCCACCAGCGTATTGCCGTCCAGGATGCCGACGCGCCTGACCTCACCGCCCAGGGCCGTCACCGCCTCGCCATAGCTCCAGTCCTGCTGCAGCGCAGCCGGACGGCTCATCAGGGCGATGTCCCAGGTGATCCGGTCGATGTCGGGGTCGAGTCGCATGGGCAAAGCGTTAGGGAATCACGGTTAACAGGAACTGATCCGAACTGCCCGCGGGAGACTGACCGTGTTTTCCAGAAAAGCCCAGAGCGTGATGGGACACCGCATCACCGAACCGCGCCCGACCCTGATGGCGGTCTGGCTGGTGTTTCTCTATGTCGGCGTCCCGCTCTTGGTAGTAACGGGCCTGCTCGACCTGGCCATGCAGGTCTTCTTCGGTGTGTGCACCGGGCTGTGGTGCCTGGCCTGAAACGGCCCGCATACCCAGGCCTGGCGGTTTAATCGGCGGGTGCGCCGGGTTTTCGCAGGCTCAGCGCCACGCGAACCGGTCCGGCCAGCATCGCAAAGGTCTCGGCAACCCTCGACAGCGTGTGACGATCTCCAGGTGGGGCGAACAGGTCGGGATCAGGCGAGGCTGCCATCCTCGATATCGCCGTCACCGTCCATGTCGTCGGAAGAGCGGCGTCCGCCCAGATCGTCGCCATCGGAATCGTCGCGCCGGCGGCGGGCATCCTGCTGCTGGGCATAGCCGGTCAGGCCGACACCCCAGTCCTTGTCGATCCCGTCGACGCCCCGGTTGCGGAAACGCATTTTCGGCCCCGGACGGACGAGCCAGGCATAGACCCACAAGGCGGCCAGCGCGCTGACGGCGATCAGCCCGGCAGCGAAACCGGCACCCAGCTGACCCTGCGGCTGCAGGAAGACACCGAAAAACCAGGCGAGGAATACGAAGACCGGCGCGGCGACAAGGATTGCGAAAAAGCGGCGGACTGGATGAGTGCGCATGTCGACCTCCCTTCGGTCCATCGCGGACCCGGCTTCAACCTTGCGCCGCAATCATGCCGGAAAAGGGGCAATCGCCAGGGGACTGGCCCCGGCCGCATCCCGCCTCAGGCGCTTTCGCGACGATAGGTCAGCGCCAGGAAGACGTCTTCCAGATCGGCTTCCTCGGTGCGCAGATCGTCGATCCGGGCGCCGGAGGCGCGGAATTTCTCGATCATCTCCGCGACGGATTGCTCGCCATAGCGATAGGTGATGGCCAGCGCCCCGTCCTCGCGGATTTCCGCATCGTATTCCGCCAGTTCGGCCGGCACGGCGGTCAGGGGCTCGACCGGATCGATCACCAGCGTCTTGGAATCCATGCGCTTGAGCAGGGTTTCCTTGGGCTCGCAGGCGATCACCTCGCCCTGGTCGATAATGGCGATCTCGTCGCACAGCTCCTGGGCCTCTTCCAGATAGTGCGTGGTGAGAACGATCGTCGTGCCGCGTGCATGCAGTTCGCGCACATAGGCCCAGAGCTGGCGGCGCAGCTCGATATCCACACCCGCCGTCGGCTCGTCGAGCACCAGGACCGGTGGCGTGTGCACCATCGCCTTGGCCACGAGGAGGCGACGTTTCATGCCGCCGGACAATTGCCGCACATAGGCATCGCGCTTGTCGGACAACCCCACCGCTTCGAGCAGTTCGTCGGTGCGCCGCTCTTCCTTGGGAACGCCGTAGAAACCAGCCATCAGCTCCAGCGTCTCGTAGGGCGTGAAGAAGACGTCCATATTGATTTCCTGCGGCACCACGCCGATCGCGGCGCGCGCGGCGCGGCTGTCGCGATCGATGTCGATACCCCAGGTCTTTGCCGTGCCAGACGTCTTGTTCACCAGGCCGGCAAAGATATTGATGAAGGTCGACTTGCCGGCACCATTGGGGCCCAGCAGACCGAAGATCGAGCCCCGGCGCACCCTCAGGTCGACGCCCTTGAGTGCTTCCTTCGGCGGGGCATTCTTCGAGCCTGCATAGGTCTTGCGCAGATCGGTGGCCTCGAGGGCGTATTCGGGCAGGGAAGAACTGTCGGACATGTCGCCTCGGAATTGACGGAACGGGGTCAAGCGCCATAACTAGGCGTCATACCTAGGGATCGTCCCGCTGTCTGTCCATGAGGGCTTTTCAATGGCCGACGCCAGCAACGCCTTTCCGCCGCCGGAAGTCATCGTCACCGAAGACCATCGCATTGCCTGCGACGGGGGCGGCGGTGCGCTCGGCCATCCGAAAATCTACCTGGAAATGGGCGAGGACGACTTTGTCGAGTGCGGATACTGCGACCGCCGCTTCGTGAAGAAGGGTTCGGCGCAGGATCCGACCGCCTGACCGGGCGGTCATAACCCGCAAGGGCCGCAAGACGCCGATCACACAGGACGACTGGGGAGGCGTCTTTGGGTCAAACCGCCAGCCAGCGCATCGGGCTGATCACCGGCCTCGTGCTGGCGGTCCTCCTGCAATTCATTCCGGTTCCGGACGGGCTGAGCCGTGAAGCCTGGCTGCTGGCCTCGCTTGCCCTGCTGATGGCGAGCTGGTGGGCGAGCGAAGCCATCCCGATCGCCGCCACGGCCCTCATTCCCATCGCCCTCTTCCCGCTCTTGGGCATCACCTCCACCGGCGCGGCGACCGCCCCCTATGCCAGTCCGATCGTCATGTTGCTGCTCGGCGGCTTCATCATCGCCCTGTCGATCGAGCGCTGGAACCTGCACACCCGGATCGCGCTCAATGTCGTCGCCCGTTTCGGCGGCCAGCCGGCCGCGCTGATCGCCGGCTTCATGCTGGCCTCGGCGCTCCTGTCGATGTGGATTTCCAACACGGCCACGACGCTGATGATGATCCCCATCGCCCTGCGTGTCGCGGCCGAGGTGGAACGCGAAGGCGTGACCACGAAATTCTTCGCCCCGGCCCTCGCCCTGGGCATCGCCTACGCCACCTCCATCGGCGGCATGGCGACCCCGGTCGGTACGCCGACCAATTTGATCGGACTGGGCTTCTTGCAGAACGAGTTCGGCCGCACACTGGATTTTGCCAGCTGGATGGGTGTCGGTCTGCCCGTTGTCGCGCTGATCATCCCCGCCGCCTGGTTCGTGCTGACGCGCTGGGCCTTTTCCCTCAAGGGCGAACGCGCCAGCGGCGCGGCGCACGATCTGGTGTTGGAGGAGCTGGGCAAGCTGGGCCGCATGACAATGCCGGAACTGCGGGTCGCCGCCCTGTTCGGCACGGTCGCCATCCTGTGGATGGGCGCCACCCTGCCCGGCTTCCTGGTCTCGTGGATCCCGGGCATTCCCGCCGGCGAATGGAGCTGGGGCTGGAATCCCCTGCTCGGCTGGATCGGCGATACGCTGGGCCTGCCCGTCGATATCCGCCTGGGCAATACCCAGATCGCGGTGATGGGCGCGCTGGCCGCCTTCCTCATCCCGTCCGGCTGCCCGACCGAGGGCCGCGACACCGCCCTGATGGCCTGGGAAGATACGGCCCGCCTGCCCTGGAATGTCATCATCCTGTTCGGCGGCGGCCTCTCCCTGGCGGCTGCACTCACAGCCACCGGCCTCGCCGACTGGCTGGGCGGGCAGATGCATTTCCTCACCGACCTGCCCACCCCGCTGCTGATCCTGGTCATCGTCGCGGTGATCGTCTTCCTGACCGAGCTGACCTCCAATGTCGCCACGGTGACCGGCTTCATGCCCGTGCTGGGCATTATCGCGGTGGAAGCCGGCGTGCCCGCCGAACAGCTCATCGCCCCGGTCGCCATCGCCGGCTCGGCCGCTTTCATGCTGCCGGTCGCTACAGCGCCCAACGCCATCGTCTATGCGTCGGGCGCGGTCACCCAGGGCCAGATGATCAAGGCCGGCTTCCGGCTCAACCTGCTCGCTGTGCTAGCGATCGCGGGCGTCGGCTCGGTCGCGGCGATGCTGGGCTTCGGGGGCTAAAGGCTGTCGGGCAGGCTGCGGCTGCCGTGCACAATCGAGCGCGCACCGTCTGCCACATCCGGTCGGGCTGTCCCCGCTTCCGGGAAGGCCGGGATTTCAAGGCATCCGTCAATGATTTCATCGACAAAGCTTTCCGCCCGGTCCGGGTTATCAAGAGCGATGTAGTCTAGGATCTCGCCCATATCCGCCTCGGCGGCTGGTGCGAGAACAACAATCACGACGACTTCGAACCGGCAGCAATCTCCCGGATTCGCGCTTTCAGGCTGGCGCGCACCTCCTCAGCCGGAATGCCGGGTCCGCTTTCCATGCCGATCCGCACCGCCTCGCGCAGCTCTTCCAGCTCGGTGAGGTAGCGCGCCTCGCTCTCCTCC
>PANX01000026.1 GCA_002707795.1 Maricaulis sp. | reverse complement strand
CGGCGCCGGTCAGGGTGTAGACGTAGACGCCATTATCCTTGTCGGTGCCGAAGATCAGGCTGTCGGCCGGCGTGTCCGAGACCCACACGGCCGGATCGTCGGCCGCATCGCCCGTACCGGCGACGCTCGCCGTTTCCAGCACGGCCTCGATCTCGACAGCCGGCAGTCCGCCGCCACAGCCGCCCAGTGCCAGCGAGAATGCCGCAAGGCCGAGAATCCGCTTCATGACTGTCCCTCCAGAAGTCCGGTTCGCAGCGCAATAGCACGGGTCATGCCGCAATGGCACGCGGCCAATCGTGACACTTCCTTGACGGGGTGATGCAATTTCGCACCGTCACAAAACTTCGATCCAAACGACATGGAAGTGCAGCCATAACGTCATCAGCCTGTCGCGGCTTTTCCCCCAATAAGGCGCCGAAATCGGACTGCCAGGCCCGACTCGCCAGTCATTTCCTTGAAGGGGGACATC
The DNA here is from genome assembly GCA_002707795.1 of Maricaulis sp. Classification (GTDB taxonomy): domain Bacteria; phylum Pseudomonadota; class Alphaproteobacteria; order Caulobacterales; family Maricaulaceae; genus Maricaulis; species Maricaulis virginensis. The sequence continues at coordinate 13,620 of PANX01000026.1, read as the reverse complement.
ATGACCAGGACATTCGCCATGCTCGGCACCGCCTCGGTGCTGGCACTTGCTGCTGCGACCGCTGCCCAGGCCGGTACCATTGCCGGCCGCGTGATGGACGGCTCCCGGACCGTCGGTCTGGAGGGCGCCACCATCCGCATCGTTGAAACGGGCCAGACCGTTGCCGCCGGTTCGGACGGCGCATTCCGCATCGTCGGCCTTGCTGCCGGCACCTACACGCTGCGCATCAGCTATGTCGGCGCCGAGCCGGCCGAGACCTCGGTGACGCTGGCCAGCGTCACGGACACCGCGACCCCGGTGATCGTGATCGGCGAAGACGTCGATTATGTCGACAACATCCTGGTGGTCGGCCAGCGCGGTGCGCTCAACTCCGCCCTGTCGCGCCAGCGCGCCAATGACGGCAATATCGTCGTCCTCTCCGCCGACGCGATCGCCAGTTCCCGGACGAGAACGTCGCCGAGGCCGCCCGCCGCGCCGTCGGCGTGAACGTGCTGAACGACCAGGGCGAAGGCCGTTTCGTCTCGATCCGCGGTCTGGATCCGAACCTCGTCTCCACCTCGATCAATGGCGTGCGCCTGACCTCGCCGGAAGCCGAAGACCGCCAGGTCGGCCTCGACGTCATCGATGCCGACGTGCTCTCCAGCGTCGTTATCAACAAGTCGCTGACGCCGGACATGGACGGTGACAGTGTCGGCGGCAATGTCGAGATCGAGACCACCTCGGGCCTCGATGTCGACCATCTCTACGTCCGCGGCCGGGTGGCTTCGCTCTACTCCGATATCGAACAGGAATTCGGCTGGCGCGGCTCGGTGAACTTCGCCAACAACTTCCTCGACGGCCGTCTCGGCGTGGCCGGTTCGCTGTCGCACCAGGAACGCGTCTTCGGCTCGGAAAGCTATGAGGTCGACGGCGGCTGGGAAACGGACGAAAGCGTGCCTTTCCCGAACGAAGTCGAGATGCGCAACTACCAGATCACGCGCGAACGCACGACGGCGGCCCTCAATTTCGACTATCGCTGGTCGAACGAGCTGAGCTTCTACCTGCGCAACACCTGGTCCGATTTCTCCGACCATGAATACCGCAACCGGGTCGAGGTGAAGCTGGAAGATGCCGAGTACAATGATGCCGCGTCCTCCGGCGATCTGGCGGCTTTCGTCGCCGAAGAGATGGAAATCGACCGCGACATCAAGGACCGCCTGGAAACCCAGATGATCTTCGCCACCGATTTCGGCGGCGAATGGCTGCGCGGCAACACGACGGTCGACTGGTCGCTCTCCTATGTCCATTCCGAAGAGGAAGAGCCGAACCGTCTGGACACCGACTTCTCCTACGAATTCGAGGACGACGAGTCCTTCGGCGTCGACGTCTCCAACCCGCTGATGCCACAGCTTGTCTATGGCGGCGGCCAGACGACCGCTTCGGTCTTCGATCCGTCGATCTACGAAAATGCCGGCTTCGAGGTCACCAACGGCCTGGCCCAGGACCGCGAATACGCCGCAGCCCTGAACATCCGCCACGACTTCAACTATGGCGGCATGGCCACCTACATCCAGTACGGCGTGCGGGCCCGCATGCGCGACAAGAAATACGCGCTGGACTTCGACGTCTATGAAGACGACGGCAATCTGACGCTCGACCAGGTCGTGCGCTCGGTCGACTACTCGCAGGACCGCCTCGGCCCGGTGCCGGATCCGGTCGCGGTGCGCGACTATTTCAACGCCAATCTCGGCGCCCTGGAACTGGATCCGATCGCCAGCGACATCGACAGCTATGGCGCGACCTACGGTGTCGAGGAAGACATCATGGCGGCCTATCTGATGGGCTCCATCGAGAACGGCCCGCTCAGCGTGGTCGGCGGCTTCCGGATCGAGCAGACCGACGTGTCGGCCTATGGCTATGAAGCTTTCCTCGCCGAGGAAGACGCCACCGTCGGCGGTGTGACCCTGGACGAAGACACGGTGATCGTCACGCCGCAATACGTCTCGGACGACTATACCGACGTGCTGCCCTCCATCCTCGCCCGCTATGAAGTGGCCGAGAACTGGATTGCCCGCGCCTCCTACTATGCCTCGATCCAGCGCCCGAACCCGGGCCAGTTCGCACCGCGTCTCCTGGTCGAACAGAATGACGACGACGAGATCGAGGGCGAACTCGGCAATCCGGACCTGCAGCGCCTGGAAGCCGACAATTTCGAGGCCTCGCTGGAATGGTATCCGAACAATGACGCCGTCGTTTATCTCGGCTACTTCTTCAAGGATCTGGAAAACGTCATCGGCCCGATCCAGTACGAGAACGAGCTGATCAATGGCCGCCTGTTCGACGAGGCCGACAGCTATATCAACCTGCCGGAAGCGGAAGTGTCGGGCTGGGAGTTCAACTACCAGCAGGCGCTCGACTTCCTGCCGGTGGAAGGCTTCATCGTCGGCTTCAACGCCACCCTCGCCGACAGCGAGGCGACCCTGCCGGACGGCCGCGTCGTGCCGCTGCCGCGCCAGTCGGACGAAGTCTGGAACGCCGTGCTCGGCTACGACCAGGGCCCCTGGGACCTGCGCGCCGTCGTCTCGCACCGCTCCGAATTCCTCGACGAGATCCGCGGCGATGCCGGCGAGGACCGGATCGTGCTCGACCACACCCAGCTCGACCTGTCGGCAAAGTTCCGCTTCAACGACCATCTCCAGATCTTCGGCGATCTGAAGAATGTCACTGACGAACCCTACCGCGCCGTGACCCGTCCGGACGGTGTCGACCGGGTGGAACAGTTCGAAGAATATGGCTGGTCAGCCGTCTTCGGCGTGCGCTTCACCTACTAGGCGAGCATTGCATTCCACACAGGAAACCCCGGGCCATCGCCCGGGGTTTTTCTTTTTATTTCAGATAGTTAATTCTCGGCGCGACCGACGCGAAACTGTCTTCCAGGCGTCACCGATCCGTCGCGTTATCGGCGTAGACAGGCGCCGACCCGCTCCTCCCCGACCGGGTGACCTTCCCGCTTATCCCTCCGGGCAAGGTTTCAAACTCACAGGGCCGTCCGCGTTGTGGACGGCCCTTTTTTCTGTCCGGTGCCCCCTTACGACACAGTAAGTTGTTCCGGAGCGGCGGTGCTGCTTGACTGACGGCATCCTGCCAACCGGCTGTTTCTCCAAAAGATGCCGACAGATAACGGACCCTGCCGATGAGTATTCTGGCGCCGTGCCTGGCCGCACTTGCTGCACTCTCCCTGCAGGGCGAGCCCGTGCCCGGGTTGCAGTCATCGCCCGACCGCATCCGGGAAAGCGTGCTTCCCGCCCACTATCTGGAAGGCCATCTCGACGCGAGGTCGATCCCGCAGGCGATGCTGGAGCAGGATATTCCCGGGCTCGGCATGGCTTTCATCGAGGATGGAGAAATCGCCTGGCAGATGACGTTCGGCTATGCCGATCTTGCCACGGCAGCCCCGGTCACGCCCGACACCGTGTTCGCGGCGGCTTCGCTGAGCAAGCCCGTGGCGGCCATGATGGCGCTGCACCTGGTCGACCGGGGCGCGCTGAGCCTGGACGCGGATGTCGACGATTATCTGCACGACTGGCAGATCCCCGCCAGCGCATTCACGGCCGAAGAACCCGTCACCCTGCGCCGCCTGGTCGGCCACACGGCCGGCATCGCCAATCATCTGTGGTCGGCCTACGATCCGGGCGAACCGCTCCCCTCGATCGAGGCCATGCTGACCGGTGCGCCGCCTTCGGTGGATCCGCCGGCCGCCGTGGAAGCCGTCCCCGGCGCGCGTTACCGTTATTCCAATCCCGGCTATGCCATCATCCAGAAACTGGTGCAGGACGCGACCGGCGAGGATTTCCAGACCGCCGCGGAGCGGATCGTCTTCTCCCCGGCCGGCATGACGCGCAGCACTTTTGCCCAGCCGGCCCCGCCGGCACTGAACGCAGCGGCCGCGACCGGTTATTCCAACGCGCTGCAGCCCTATCCCGACAGGCTGTTTCCCTTCCTCGCGGCCGGCGGCATGTGGTCGACACCGGGCGATCTGGCCCGCTTCATGGGCACGCTGATGGAGGATCGGGCAACGGGCGCCGGCCGTATCCTCTCCCCTGAACTGGCCGCAGAGGTTTTCGCGCACTCCGAAGGCCGGCTGGGCTTTACCCGGACGCCGGGCGCCGATGGCGAAGTGCTGGTCGAGCACTGGGGCAGCAATGCCGGCTTCACCAGCTACATGGTGGGCCATCTGCCCGGCAATCAGGCGCTGGTCGTCATGACCAACAGCGATAACGGTTTCAACCTGATGGCCTCGATTGCGCGGTCGGTTGCGCATGAATACGGCTGGCCGCTGCTGGAGCCCACGGTCTACACGGAGGCCGGTCTGCCCGCGGCGGATCTCCAGCGTTTCGCCGGCACGTATGGCGACGGACTGGTCTTCTCGGTGGCAGACGGTGCCCTCACCCTCACAGCCCCCGGCGACGCGGCGGCACAAACACTTGTCCCCGTCGGCCCCGCGACACTCATCTCGCCATCGCAGAACACGACCTACCAGTTCATCGAAGCGAATGACGGCGCGATCCGATGGGTCCGCATGACGCAGGGGAGCGGCTACAATAATGATTTTCCAAGGAACTAGACGCCGCGCGCTCAAGCGCCCCTTGCAATCGCCGCCCGGATCAGGGCCTTGGCGTCCTCGCTGTCCCATTCGGCCGGCGCTGTGACCCGGCCCAGTTCGCGGCCCTGACGGTCGTAGAGCACCGAGGTCGGCAGGCCGGGCGTGCGGATCTGGGAGAAGCTGGCCAGATTGCTGTCATGGATGATCGGCAGGTTTTCCAGCTCGATCCGCTCGAAGAAGGCCAGCACCTCGTCCATCGAGCGGTCGAGACTGACGGTGACGACCTGGAAGTCTTCGCCGCCAAGATCGGCCTGCAGCCGGTCCAGCGCCGGCATTTCCTCCACGCAGGGCCCACACCAGGTGGCCCAGAAATTCACCAGGATCACCTGGCCGCGATAATCCGACAGGCGCACCTCATCGCCGTTTTCGTCGACATAGACGGCTTCCGGCTGGGGCGGCGCATCGTCGATCTGGGTGAACCGGCGCATCTCGCCGCGGGCATAGCTTTCCAACCCGCCCGCATCGCTCTGGTCCATCGCGCTGAACACCACGACAAGGAATCCCACCACGAGGATTGCGGCCATGCCAAAAATGGCTATTCCAAGTGGAGTCTTCATATCGCTTCGCTCCCAAATCCGCAGGAATCCCCGATGGTCGAGAAATCCCCGCAATCCNCCAAGTCCAGCGCCATGTGGGGCGGACGTTTCGATGCCGGGCCGTCGGCGGTGATGGAAGCCATCAATGCCTCCGTCGATGTCGACCGGCGCATGGCCGAGCAGGATATCGACGGATCCCTCGCCCATGCCCAGATGTTGAGCGAAACCGGTGTGATTTCAAGCGAGGATGCTGCGGCAATCCGCCAGGGCCTGGAACAAATCCGTGAGGAGATCCGCGCCGGCGACTTCACCTGGTCGGCCGCGCTGGAAGACGTGCACATGAATGTCGAGGCGCGGCTGAAGGCGATTGTCNGCGAACCGGCCGGCCGCCTGCACACCGCCCGCTCGCGCAATGACCAGGTCGCGACCGACTTCCGCCTCTGGCTGCGCGATGCCTGCGACCGGANCGATGCCCAGCTGGCAGAATACCAGAAGGCCCTCGTCGCCCAGGCCGAAAAGCATGTCGACCAGGTGATGCCCGGCTTTACCCATCTGCAGACCGCCCAGCCGGTCTCGCTGGCGCACCACCTCCTGTCCTATGTCGAAGTGGCGCAGCGCGATCGCGGCCGCTTTGCCGACGCCCGCAAGCGCCTCAATGAAAGCCCGCTTGGCTGTGCGGCACTGGCCGGCACGGCCTTTCCCATCGACCGCGAGATGACCGCGAAGGCGCTCGGCTTCGACCGGCCCATGGCCAATTCGCTCGATGGTGTCGCGGCGCGCGACTTCGCGCTGGAAGTGCTCTCGGCGGCGGCGATCTGCGCGGTGAACCTGTCGCGCTTCGCCGAGGAGATCGTGCTGTGGTGCACGCGCCGTTTCGGCTTCGCCAGCCTGTCGGACGCCTGGTCGACCGGCTCCTCGATCATGCCGCAAAAGCGCAATCCGGACGCCGCCGAACTGGTGCGCGCCAAGCCGGGCCGCATCATCGGCTCGCTGACCGGGCTGCTGACCGTGGTGAAGGGCCTGCCGCTGGCCTATTCGAAAGACCTGCAGGAAGACAAGGCGCCGGTCTTCCAGGCGATCGACGATCTGGAACTGGCGCTGCTGGCGATGGCCGGCATGACCGCCGATCTCACCTTCCACGGCGCGGCGATGGAAGCGGCTGCCGGCGAAGCCTATTCCGACGCCACGGATCTGGCCGACTGGGTGGTGCGCGAACTGGGCAAACCCTTCCGCGACGCCCATCACATCTCCGGCTCGATCGTGAAGATGGCCGAGAAGCGCGATATCCCGCTGGCACAACTGTCACTGGACGAGATGCAGAGCGTCGAACCGGGGATCGACGAACGCGTGTTTTCCGTGTTGAGTGCCCGGGCATCGATGGAAAGCCGCACCAGTTTCGGTGGCACCTCGCCGGTGCGTGTGCGCGAACAGGTCGCCGCGTGGAAAGCCCGGCTGGGCTAGCCTTGCAGCGCCGGTCCGGAGTTGAGGGAATGGACATGAAACGACGCCTTGCCGCCCTGGTCCTTGCGACCCTGAGCGCCCTGACCGTCGCCGCCTGCGGCCTGCGCGGCGAACTGGAACGCCCGCCACCCCTGTGGGGCGATCCGCCGCCGCAGGACGAAAACGCCGGCGGCGACAGCGAAAACTAGCGCCCGGCTCTCCAAATCGTAATGCATGTGGCTCTCGTCTATCGCGTTGGCCATGATAGGGTTTGTGCATGCGTCGCCGCTCGCTCATAGCTGCCGGGTGCGCCCTTGTCTGGGAAGCCTCGGTTCCGGTGCTCTGGCCTGTTCTGGCCTGGGCTTCTGCCTTTGCGATTCTGGCTCTTCTGGGCTTGTGGGACCGGATCGGCGATCCCTGGCGCGCGATCTATGCCCTTGCCACCCTGTTGCCCGCGGCCTGGCTGACCTGGCGCGGCATCCGCGCCTTCCGCTGGCCCGATGCCGATGCGCTGGCCCGCCGTGTCGAAGAGGACAGCGGCATCGAGGCACGCCCGCACGAGGCGCTCACCGACAAACCATCCGGCAGCGATCCTGTCGCCCTGCGTGTCTGGCAGGAACACCAGGCCCGCATGCGCCGCCGCCTCGCCTCGGCCCATGCCCGCCGCCCCAAGGCCGCCTGGGCCCGCACCGACCGCTGGGCCCTGCGCGGCACGCTGGGCCTGCTGCTCGTGGTGTCCTGGCTGGTCGCCGGACCGGCGGCCCGCGACCGTCTGGGCGAGGCCTTCGGCCTGACGCCCATTCTGGCGGGCGGTGAAACCCTGAGCATCGACGCCTGGATCGACCCGCCGGCCTATACCGGACGCGCGCCGGTCTTCCTGGCGGAGGCCGAGCGCAGCGCCGAAGTGCCGGAAGGCTCGACCTTCATCACCCGTGTGGCCGGCAGCCGGCGCGAGCCGCGCCTCACCCTGCGCAGCGAAGCGGGAACAGAGCGTGGCGAAGTCCGCGAGATCGGCGATGGCGTCTGGGAGGTCCGCGCGCCTGTCACCGGCGATGCCACCGTCCGCCTGGCCGCGCCCGGCACGCGCGAGACCTGGACGCTCGACGCCATTCCCGACACACCGCCACGCGTGCGCCTGCTCGCCGTCCCCGACGCGACATCGGCCGGCGAACTCGATCTGCGCTTTTCGGTGCAGGACGATTACGGCCCCACCGGCTACGCACTCGATATCCGCCCGGAAGAGGATGAGAGCGCCGGCTGGGAGCGCCTGCCGATCGACGCTGTATCCGTCACGCCGCTCAGCGAGGGCGAAGGTCTGGGCACGCTGCTGGAAACCGCCCGCCACCCGCTGGCCGGCTCGCGCGTGACGATCCGCCTGGCCGTCACCGACGCGGCCGGCAATGAGGGCCTGTCGCCGCCCCTGGGCGTGACCCTGCCCGAACGGGTATTCCTGGACGCGCTGGCCCGCGCCGTGGCCGAACAGCGCCGCGGCGTGATGGCGGCCGATGCCGCCTATGCCCCCCTGCCCGAGCGCCCGGTGATATATGCCGAGGATATCCCGCCCGGCCCGGCCTATCTGGCTGAAGAGCCCGAGCGCCGGATCGAGCGCGCCCCGGAAGGCCTGCAATATGCCGCCCGCGCGCTGGACGCGATTTCCGACGCGCCGATCTATTTCTTCGACGATCCGATCGTCTATCTGGGCATTCGCGAGACCGTGCACCGCCTGCGCCGGGCGCGCGACCAGGTCGACCTGACCGGGCTGGACGACGATCTGTGGAATATCGCCCTGCGCGCCGAGCTGGGCTCTCTGGCCGATGCGGAAGCCGCACTGCGCGCCGCCGAGCGGGCTCTGATGGAAGCCATGGCGCGCGGTGCCGACGAGACCGAGCTGGCCGCCCTGTTCGAGGCCTATGAAGAGGCGATGGACAACTACATGGCCGCCCTCGCCCGCGAGGCCGCCGAAGAAGGCAATTTTGCCGAAGGCGGGGGCGGTCCGCAGCTTGACCAGCAGATGCTGCAGGAAATGCTGAACGCCCTGCGCGAGGCCGCCGAGCTGGGCGATACGGCCGAGGCACGCCAAGCATTGGCCGCGTTGAGCGAGCTTCTGCGCAACATGCAGATGCAGATGGGCCAGGGTACTGGCGGCGAGGGCGAAAGCGACGCCACCTCGGAAGCCATGCGCGAGGCGCTGGAAGAACTCGGCGAGATGATCGGCGAGCAGCGCGACCTGCAGGACCAGACCTTCGGCCTGAACCAGCAGCAACAGCAGGGCGGCGGTGCTCCGCAAAGCGGCGAGCAGTCGGGCCAGCCCTCCGGTCAGGGTTCGCAATCGCTGGCCGAGAACCAGAGCGGCGGTGCGTCGAGCACCCAGCAGCTGGCGGACGCCCAGGGCCAGCTGGCCCAGCGCTTCGGCGAGTCGGCCGAGGCCGTGCCCGGTGAAGGCGAGAGCGGCGAGACGCTCGGCCAGGCCGGCCAGGCCATGCGCGAGGCCGAGGAGGCTCTGCGCCAGGGCAGTACCGAAGACGCACTGGCCGCCCAGGAACAGGCGCTCGCCCAGTTGCGCGAGGGCGCCGAGGAACTCGCTCGCGAGCTGATGGAACGCATGGAAGAGGGCCGGGGACAGGCCATGGGCGAAGGCGAGGAAACCGATCCGCTGGGCCGGCCGTCCGAAGGCGCCTTTGCCGACGGATCCGGTGTCGAGGTGCCCGAGGAGATGAGCCGGGCCCGGGCCCGGGCCATCCTGGAAGAACTGCGCCGGCGGGCCGCCGAAAGCGGCCTGACCCAGGAAGAGCTGGACTATATCGAACGCCTGCTCGACCGGTTCTGAGCCAACGGGCCATTGCCTGCATAAACGCGCACCGCAGCCCGGCGGGATACGGTCAGTTGGCAGCCCGACTTGCCGACACTTCGTTCAACAATTCCCGCAGCCCGATGGCTTCGACGCCATCGGCCAGCGGGTAACGCTCCTGACCGCCATATGCGAAGAACGCCCGCGCAGGCTGCAGGTCCTCGCATGCAGAGCGGAAGCCGCGGGTGAGCTTGGGCGTACTGGTGCGCTTGATTTCGATCGCCCAGACTTCGCCGTCCCGCTCGACGAGAAGATCGATCTCCGCTCCGCCCGCCGCCCGGTAGAAGCTGAGCTGATGAGCATCCAGCTGACCGGCCCCGGCGATGTTCTCGACAACAAAACCCTCCCAGCTCCCGCCCAGAACCGGATGCCCCAGCAGGGCGTCGAAACTGTCGATGCCCAGCAATGTGTGGCAGAGCCCGCTGTCGCGGACATAGAGTTTCGGCGACTTGACCAGCCGCTTCTTGGTATTTCTGTGCCAGGGCATGAGCTTGCGGACCAGCAGCAGGTCGATCATCAGATCGCGATAGTTCGCGACGGTCTTGCTGTCGACGCCCAGTGAACGGCCGAATTCGGATGCATTGAACAGGCCGCCCTGATGATGCGCCAGCATCGTCCAGAAGCGGCGCAGCGTTTCCGCCGGAATGCGTGTCCCGAGCTGCGGAATGTCCCTTTCAAGATAGGTCCGGATGAAATCGCGGCGCCAATTGACGCTTGCCCGCCCTCTGGACGCCAGCAGGCTACGCGGGAAGCCGCCCCGTTCCCAGAGGGTCGAAACCGGGATCCCCTCATCAAGTTCACTGGCCATGACCGGTGCCAGCTCGCGGTACGCCACGCGGCCGGCAAGCGACTCCGAGGACTGGTTCATGAGCTCCATCGACGCGGAGCCGAGCAACAGGTAGCGCCCGTCGCCGCGGCCGAGCCGGCGAGCCTCGTCGATAAGGCCACGCAGCGTTCCGAAGAGTTCCGGAACACGATGAACCTCGTCAAGAACAACCAGCTTGTCCAGATGATCGCGTAGATAAAGTTCCGGATCCTGAAGCTTGGCGATATCCGACGGCCGTTCGAGATCGAGATAGATCGATGGCCGGCCCGATGCGATCTCGCGTGCCAGCGTGGTCTTGCCCACCTGACGCGGCCCGAGCAGGACCACCGCGGGGTTTTCATCCAGCGCCTCGACAATTTCCGCAGTCAGATCGCGTGATATCATCCTAGCAATTTCGTATATAACTTCCGAATCTGCAAGGATAAGATATCCCGTGTCGTCGCCGGACGCGGCCGGTGAAATCAGTGATGACCGCCGTCAGCCGTTTCCTGGTGCTCGGCGACGACCGGCTCATGTGTGGCAGCCGGAGCCGCGGCGTGATCGGGCGCATCGCGGGACGGCTCTGGGTGAGACGGAGCAGCATGCGCATCATCTGCCTCGCCGGCATCCTCGTGCGCCGCATTGCCGGTCGCCGCATGGGCCATCAGCATGACCTCGACCTCGACCGCCGAGGGCGGGGGATCAGACACGACGGTGCGGAATTCCTGGCGCTTGCCGGCACGGATCTGCGCGGCCGGCACCGACACCGTCCATTCCAGAACCGACTCGCCCTGCGCATCGCGCAGCACGGCGCGCAGGCCCGGCATGGCGCGCGAGCGGCGGTCGAAATTGCGCACATCGCCCTCGATCACCAGCAGCGGAACGCCGTGATCCACATCGCGGCGGATATCCAGCTCACCGACCGAGAAGCCGTAGGGGTTCACCTCGGCGCCGACTGCAGCATAGGCCGATGAGGCGCGCGGCCAGAGCGTGACAACATCGACCCGGAAGATCCAGGCGGTCGTCAGCACGACAGCGCAGGCAACAGCCAAAGCGCCCCAGGCCCCGCCTGCGGCAGCGACCGAGAGGGTGTGACGTTTCTTTTCCTGGCGTTCGCGGAAAGCCTTGTGCGGCTGCTTCTCGACGACGGGTTCGGCCGGGGATTCCGGTGAGACCATGTCTTGCGCCGCGGCCGCTTCCGTTGGAATCTGGGCGTCGACGGTCCATACATGTCCGCAGGATGCACAGCGCACACGGCGGCCGGCGCTGCCGATTGCGTCGGCATTCGCGCGATACCGCGTAGAACAGGACGGACAGCTCAGTACAATGCTCATCGTGCGTCGTTTTCGTCCAACCAGGTTCACCCGTGTCAGTGGAGGCACTCCATCAACCCGAGTATGACCGCTTCCCCGCACAGCGATCCCGAACCGGTTGTCCGCTTCGACAATGTCGGCATGCGGTACGGACGCGGCCCGGAGATTCTGCGCGATTTGTCGTTTGATTTACCACGGGGTTCTTTCCAATTTCTCACCGGACCATCCGGTGCAGGCAAGACATCGCTGTTGAAGCTCATCTACCTGGCCGCCAAACCCTCGCGCGGACTGGTCTCCTTCTTCGGCCGCGACACCGCGACCCTGCCGCGCCGCGATCTGCCGGACCTGCGCCGCCGGATCGGTGTGGTGTTCCAGGAATTCCGTCTTCTCAATCACTTGAGCGTGTTCGACAATGTCGCCCTGCCGCTGCGCGTGGCCGGAAAGAAGCGCTCGGACTATGCCGAGGACGTGGCCGAACTCCTCGCCTGGGTGGGCCTGGGCGATCGCATGTCGGCCCTGCCGCCGACCCTGTCCGGCGGTGAGCAGCAGCGTGTCGCGATCGCCCGCGCCGTGGTCGGCCAGCCGGAAATCCTCATCGCCGACGAGCCGACAGGCAATGTCGACCCCGAGATGGGCATGCGTCTGCTGCGCCTCTTCGCCGAACTGAACAAGCTGGGCACGACGATTGTCATTGCGACGCACGACCTGCAGCTGGTGCGGATGGTGGACGCGCCCGTGATGACGCTGTCGAACGGCCATCTGCATATCCGTCCCTCACGCGGCCGCCGTCAGCGCGAGGCCGATCAGCGTGAAGCCGAAGGCCGTGAGGCGCTGGACGCGATGTCGCCTCCCGATCCGGAGTCCGGCGATGAGTGAGCCCGCCGTTCCCAAACCGCCCGCCGGTGGCAATGGCCGGCTTCTGCCGCCCGATGCAGGCCGCGACCGGCCGCTGTTTCTCGTCGCCGCCATCCTGGTCTTCCTCGCCTGCGTGGCGGCCCTCGGCGCCCGCGGTGCCTGGGTGCAGGCCCAGACCTGGACCAGCGATCTGGAGTCCAGCCTGACCATCCAGATCCGTCCCGTCGACGGGCGTGACGCCACCGCCGATGCCGAAGCGGCTGCGGAGATTGCCCGCTCCCTGGACGGCGTCCGGGATGCGACTGCCCGTACGCGCGAACACGCGCTGGCCCTGCTCCGCCCCTGGCTTGGCGAAGGCAATCTGCCGGACGATCTGCCCCTGCCACTGATGGTGGAAGTCGAGCTGGACAGCGAGACCGTTCGCGCCGGCAGCTTCCAGCCCGAGGCACTACAGGCCCGGCTGGACGAGGCCGGGCTGGCCGCGACGGTCGACGATCATTCGCGCTGGGCAGCAGCCGTGCGCCGCGCCGCGACGACCGCACAGACGCTGGGCCTGGCCCTTCTGGCACTGGTTGCCGGTGCCGCCGCGGCCGTCGTCGCCTTCGCTGCCCGGGCCAGCCTCGCCGCCCGCGTCGACGTGATCGACGCGCTGCATCTGTGCGGCGCCGAGGACCGGTTTATCGCCGGCCTGTTCCAGCGGCGCTTCTTCATGCTGGGCCTGAAGTCCGGAGCCGCCGGCGCGATCTTTGCCGGCCTGGTGTCCATTCTGGTCAGTATCGGCGGATCGCCGGCCGACATGGCATTCTTCCTGCCGCAATGGGCTGCCGACCCGTTCGAGCTGGTCCTGCTGGCCCTGGCCCCCTTGCTGGCCGGTCTGACCGCCGCGGTTTCGGCGCGACTTGCTGTCGCGTCGGACTTGCGGGGACGCTGGTAGCGCGCCACAAAACGGCCGGGTTCGCGAGGACATGCTGATGCAGGTTTCACGGGCGGCAGACGCCGCGCAGCGATACGGGATCGGAAGGACGCGATGAGCCGGGGCTGGATGGCATTGCGCACACTCGCCTTCCTGCTGGTGGCCGGACTGGCCATCGGCTTTCTTGTGTTCGCCGGCCGGATCGCCACCTACGCCACCCCCGATACCGGGCGCCAGGCCGATGCCATCGTCGTGCTGACCGGCGATG
>PANX01000025.1 GCA_002707795.1 Maricaulis sp. | reverse complement strand
CCACACATCCGGTTCGGCATCCAGCGCGGACAGGCCGGGAATCTGGGTGATACGCCCCATGGCATCCAGCGCGAACTGCCGGGTCTCGCCGTCATGATCGTACCACATGCGGATATCCTCGGGCGGTATGCCCTCTGCCGAGCTCACCACATAGGCCATCCGGAAATGGCTGCGTTCGGCTTGCGGAATGTCGAGATAGCTTTCCAGATGCGGAAAGAAGCGCGGCAGGGGGCCAGCGACGCGTTCAACCTCGCTGGCCGTATCGTCCGCGGCGGCGGGCGCCACGCTCAGGAGCGCGGCGCCAACCATGGCAAGGATGCTGCGCATCATTCTTCGGTGGCTTCAGACGCTGAAGCCGGCTTGCGGAACAGAAGGGTCATGCGATCGCTTTCGCCGATCGCGTCAAAATGTTCGCGATCGAAATCCTCGTAGCCTTCATCGCCTTCCTGCGGTGAGCGGCGCACCGGCGGCAGGGTCCAGACACCCAGCGGGTGATCGGCCGTGTCGGCCGGGTTGGCGTTGATTTCCGACGCGTCGACCAGTTCGAACCCGGCTTCCTCGGCCATGGCGATGACATAGGCCTGCTGTACATAGCCATTGGCCGACATCGGATCCTGCTCGCGCGAGGAGGGCAGGCGGTGTTCCACGACCCCCAGCACGCCGCCCGGGCGAAGGGCGTCGTAGAATTCCGCGAATGCGCGTTCGGCAAAGCCGTTATTCATCCAGTTGTGGACGTTGCGGAAGGTCAGCACGGCGTCCGCGCTGCCGTCTTCCATGTCCAGACCGCCATCGGCACTGAAGTTCACCAGCTGCGGCTCGCCGTACAGGGCGTTGTTCTCGATACGGGTTTCGAACGCGGCGCGCGAACGCTGCTGGTAGTTGCTGGCAGCGTCTGCCGGGAAGTGTGCGGCGACATAGGTCCCGCCATTCGCAGCGATCCACGGGCCCAGCACATCGCTGTACCAGCCGCCGCCCGGCCAGATCTCCACGACGGTGGAGCTGGGGTCGATCTGGAAGAATTCCAGCGTTTCGCGCGGGTGGCGCCATTCATCGCGTGCGGCCGCCTCGCCCCGCCAGTCACCGGCCAGGACGGTCTCGATGTCGGAATAATCCGGCGCGGGTGCTGTTTCGGTTTCCGGCGCGGCAGCCGTTTCGGCGGCGGTTTCCGGTGCAGCCGCTTCGGTATCCGTGTCCGTATCGGTCTGCGAATTTCCGCAGGATACCAGCAACATCGAGCCGCCGAGAAGGGCGGCGAGGGCCTTGGTGCGCATATGGAATTCTCCCTGTCTCCGTTGTCCTGTCCTAGCCAAGCCCGCGCGGCGGCGCAATTGCTTCGCTCGGGGCTTGCGAAATCGTGATCGCCTCCCCAACTAGTCTGCGCAGGTTGCCGCAACGGGACCTGCGGACCTGCCACGGCCAGTGTGCGTGGCGGTCCCCGTCAACCGTCCGGCCCGTCCGGACCTGTTTATCGCTCTGAAGGAGGATGGACTGTTATGCGTACTGTTGATTTTACCCCGCTCTACCGTTCGATCGTCGGTTTCGACCGCCTGGCCGACATGATGGACTCGGCCACCAAGATCGAATCCCAGGGCTACCCCCCTTACAACATCCAGCACGTTGCCGATGACGAGTATCAGATCGAACTCGCCGTTGCCGGTTTCGGTGAGGAAGACCTCACCGTGGAAGTCCAGGAAAACGTGCTGACCGTGTCCGGCCGGATTGCCGAGAAGACCGACGCCGACGAACGCCGCTTCGTGCATCGTGGTATCGCCGAGCGCGCCTTCGAGCGCCGCTTCCATCTGGCTGACCATGTCGAAGTGACCGAGGCCGGTCTGAAGAATGGCCTGCTGACGATCCGTCTGGTCCGCGAAATCCCCGAGGCCGCAAAGCCGAAGCGGATCGAGATCAAGGCCGGGTCCGGCAAGACCAAGGCGAAACTGATCGAGGGCGGCAAGACGAAGGCGGCCTGATCGCTTCTGCACTTACGATTATCCCCCGAATGACTGGGCGGCGGACATCTGTCCGCCGCCCTTTTTATTGCCGGGATCGGGATGAAGGCGGCAGGTCAGGCCGCGTTGAGATCCACCGCACCTTCGATCGAGGCCACCTGCTCCAGGAAACGTTCGTCGAAGGATGTGCCTGTAAAACAGGATCCGCCGAACAGGGCGCGGCGCGCATCGGATCCGTCCAGATGCGCGTAGGAAAAGTCCGCGCCGGTGGCTTTCACCTGGCGCAGGTCGGCGCCGCGAAAATCGGTATAGCGTGCGCGGGTGCCCGCCAGCGAGGCCGGCAGGATGCGGTTGCCTTCCAGCAGCAGCGGTCCCAGCTGGCAGTCGCGCAGGTCGGCATTGGACAGATTGGCGCCGGTCAGGTCGGCGCCGCGCAGGTCGGCGCCGCGCAGCGAGACCATGCGCAGGTCGGCTTTTTCAAGCCGTGCGCCCTGCAGCTGCGCGCCTTCCAGGTCGAGCCCGTAAAGCGTGGCGCCGCGGGCGTGGAAGGCGGTCAGTGTCTTGCCGGCCAGCGAGGTCAGTCCGCGCAGATCGGTGCCGTCGAACAGGGACGGTTTGCCTTCGCGACCGTTCGTCTCGCACCACTTCATGTGCTCGGCGATCTGGTTGGCGACCGGGTTGTCGAGCGTGTTCGCGTCGATCCCGACCGGTGCCTCGGTCAGGGCGCCATCCGTGCGCATCCGGTCCTTCTTGGCCATCAGCGTCTTGGTGCCGATCAGGACGGAATTGGTGAAATCGGTATCAGTCAGGTCGGCGCCGGACAGGTCGGCGCCTTCCAGATTTGCGCCCTGGAAGGACGAGCCGCGCAGATTGGCGCGGATCATCCGCGTGCCCAGCAACATCGCGTCGGTGAAGTCGGATTTCTGTGCCGTGATCCCGGCCATCTTCGAGCGGGACAGGTTTGCGCCCGTGAAGTTGGCCTTGTCTGAGTCATTGCCCTGGGTCTTGTGGGTGAGAACCGCGAGACCCTTTTCCTTGTCGATCTGGGCGATCGCGCCCTCGCGCAGGTCGGCCTCGGTGAGGTCGGCGCCGGTCAGGTTCGCACCGCGCATGATCGCGCCGCGCAGATCGGCCCGGCGCAGGCAGGCGCCTTCTAGGCTGGCGCGACGCATGTCTGCGGCAAAGAAGATCGCGCTGTTCAGCGTGGCGCCGGACAGGTTGGCACCGCGCAGGACGGCGCCGGAGAAATCGGCATCGGACAGGTCGCGGTTCGACAGGTCGAGATTTTCAACGACGCAATAGGCAAAGCTCGCACGGGCGCCGCCGGCCTTGCCGGACCACAGACGCTCATGCCGTTCGCAGATCATGTCGACCTGCGCCTGGTTCAACGTCTTGAATTCGATTTTCCGCCCTTGCATTCGCAGGTCCTGTCGGTGGAGACACCAGAGAACCACGCTAGCGCGGGAGAGTTAATACACGGTGTCGCGGCTGTGTTCGACCCGGCGGGCAAGGCCCCGGTCGACCAGGTCTCGGGCGAAATTTGTATCCGGTGCGATCCGGACACGGGAAAAGCCCTGCTCTCCCAGCTGTTTGAGCGCGGCATCCAGCTCGGCAACCGGGAGCGGGTCCAGCCCGGTTTCATAACCGGCAGTCCGGCTGTCGGCGAAGAGCAGGGGGCGGCCGGTTTCCAGGCGGTGGAAGAAGGCCTCGTAGAGGGCCTGCGCGTCGGCCTCGCCCGGGCCGGTGACAACCGCGATGCCGGCGGCTTCCAGCATGGCGGCGCCGCGTCCGGCAACTTCGTGATAGCGGTCGAGACAGGCGATGACGACGCGCGCGATACCGGCCTCGATCAGGCCGAGGGCGCAGGGGGGCGTGCGGCCGTAATGCGCGCAGGGCTCTAGCGTGACATAGGCGGTACATCCGTGCGCCATGGCAGCCGCATGGGTCAGCGCGACGCGTTCCGCATGGGGACGTCCGCCATCGGCCGTTGCTCCGGTCGCGACGATCTGGCCGTCTTTCACCAGGACACAGCCGACCGCCGGGTTCGGCGCGGTACGTCCCAGCTGACCGCGGGCCAGCGCCAGGGCCAGGCCCATGAAGCGGCGGTCGGCGACGCTGGTCATGATCAGGGCAGGGGCGGCAGGGGCTGGGCGCGGCTCTCATCGAGATAGCGCGCGCCGAGAATCGTGGTGCCGTCCTCGTCGAGATCGATCAGCAGCGGATTGCCGGTCGGGATCTCGACGTCCATGATCTCCGCATCGCCGACCCGGAACAGGAGTTTCACCAGGGCGCGCAGGCTGTTGCCGTGCGCGGCGACGGCGATGGTCTCGCCCTTCTTCAGGTGCGGCAGGATTTCCGACGTCCAGTAGGGCTCGACGCGGTCGAGGGTCAGCTTGAGGCTCTCCGCGGCCGGCAGGAGTTCACGCGGCACATCGGCATAGCGTTCGTCATTGGCCGGGTGGAATTCGTGATCCTCGGCGACGGGTGGCGGCGGTGTGTCGAAGGAGCGGCGCCAGATCTTCACCTGGTCGGCGCCGTGTTTGGCGCGCGTCTCGTCCTTGTCGAGACCGGCCAGGGCGCCATAGTGCCGCTCGTTGAGACGCCAGGATTTCTCGACCGGAATCCACAGCCGGTCCAGGCCTTCCAGGGTGAAGTTCAGCGTCCTGATCGCCCGTTTCAGCACCGAGACATAGGCGCGTTGCGGCTTGAAGCCCGCCTTCGCCAGAAGCTCGCCGGAGCGGCGGGCCTGGGCGACGCCTTCATCGGTCAGGTCGACATCGCCCCAGCCGGTGAAGCGGTTCTGCAGATTCCATTCGCTCTGGCCGTGCCGGATGAGGGCGAGTTGCGGCATGTCAGTCTCCTCTTGCAGCGTCTGCGGGCGGTGCCGGCGCAGCGATAGCCCGCCCGCCGCGTGCGGGCAAGGCGCGGCGCCCGCGACGGTCGTCACCGACAAAGTCGGGCATGGGCAAGTCCTGCGCCTTGTGGTATAAAGCCTCCAGTAGTTCCGGGTTTGCGTTTCAGGGATCGTCCCTGCCGGGCCGTCACCTGTCATTGCAGTCCTGCAAGGCCTTTCTGGAAGGCCTGCCGATCCGGCAGATATCGCGGCGTCACGAATGCCTGGTCCCTCTCCGTCCCCCTTGCGGACCACGCGACAACGCCGCTCTGGCCGCGCACGTCTCTTCCCCGGACGTGCGCGGTTCTGGTATGGGAGCGCACCTGACCTGTCCGCCCAGCGCTCGCCCGAGGAAATCCCATGCCCGAGTTCGACCCCGCCGCATCGGCCCGCCGTGTCATTGAAACCGAGCGGGACGGGCTGGACCTGCTGGCCGGATCGATCGGCGAGGCGTTCGTCGCGACGGTAAACCGCATCGCGGAGATGAAGGGGCGGGTGATCTGCGCCGGCGTGGGCAAGTCCGGCCATGTGGCGCGCAAGATCGCCGCGACGATGGCCTCGACCGGCACGCCTGCCTACTACGTCCACCCCACCGAGGCGAGCCATGGCGATCTCGGCATGATCGGCGAGCAGGACGCCGTCCTGGCCCTGTCGAAATCGGGCGAGACGAAGGAATTGGGCGATCTGATCGCATACTGCCGCCGTTTCGGCGTGCCGCTGGTCGCCATGACCACGAAGGCTGACAGCACGCTGGGCCGGGCGGCGGACTATCTGCTGGCGGTTCCCGACGCGCCGGAAGCCTGTGGCGAGACCCGGGCGCCGACCACCTCGACGACGCTGATGATGGCGCTGGGCGATGCCCTGGCCGTTGCATTGCTCGAAACGCGCGGTTTCACGGCTGCCGATTTCCGCACCTTCCACCCCGGCGGCGCGCTGGGCGCTGCGCTCGCATCGGTCGCTGATGTCATGCATGCCGGCGACGCCGTGCCGCTGGCACCGCAGGCGGCACCGATGAGCGAAGTGCTGATCGAGATGACGGCCAAGAGTTTCGGCTGTGTCGGCCTGCTGGACGAGACGGGCCGCCTCGCCGGCATCATCACCGATGGCGATCTGCGCCGTCACATGGGCAATGACCTGGTCAACCGCCCGGCGCATGATGTGATGACGCGCAATCCGAAAACCGGACGCAGCGAGGCGCTGGCCGCCGACGCCTTGCGGGAAATGACCGCGGGGTCGCTGAAAATCACCCAGCTCTTCATTGTCGACGATGCCCACAAGCCGGTCGGCATCCTGCACCTGCACGACCTGCTGCGTGTCGGCCTGAGCTGAGCTTCAAGGCCTGACCGAACGGGGTGGCCGAACAATTCTCACACGGCTAATCTCGCACTCTTGGTTGTTCGGCGGCTGACTGCAGTCGGGTGTTCGCGACGGATACCGCCAGAGCTGGCCGCGCCGGAGACATTATGCAGACACCGCTTGTGCATGAAGTGAAGCAGCGCCTTGTCCCGCATGTCATCGCGCTGGCCGGCTTCTCGCTGGTTTCGAACCTGCTTCTCCTTGTTGCACCGCTCTACATGCTGCAGGTCTACGATCGCGTCCTGGGCTCCGGGTCGCACGACACGCTGGTGTGGTTGACGGTGCTCGCGGTTTTCCTGCTGGGCATTTATGGCGTAGCCGAGTCCGGTCGGCGGCGCGTGTGTGCGCTCGCTGGCGATGATATCGAGCGGATGCTTGCGCCGAAGGTGTTCAGCCAGTTCGAGCGCAGTCCCGGCTCATCTCCGACGCTCAGCCGGGACCTCGGTGCGCTCGCCAAGATCCAGGGCGCGCTGCAAAGCGGGAGCGTTCTGCCGTTCATTGACTTGCCTTTCACA
Source organism: Maricaulis sp. (assembly GCA_002707795.1). Lineage (GTDB taxonomy): Bacteria > Pseudomonadota > Alphaproteobacteria > Caulobacterales > Maricaulaceae > Maricaulis > Maricaulis virginensis. The sequence continues at coordinate 39,194 of PANX01000025.1, read as the reverse complement.
CCGATTTTTCTCGCCGTCCTGTTCTTCATCCATCCGCTCATCGGACTGCTCGGGCTGGCTGGTGGAGGGCTTGTGTTCGCGGTCGCGGTCGCCGCGGAGATGACGACGCGGCAGGCGGGGCAGGTGTCCCAGGCGGCCCTGCGTGAGGCCTCCGATTTTGCCGGCGGGCTTGAGCGCCAGCGTTCTGCCATGGCGGCGATGGGGCTGGTCCCCGCGTCATTCAGGGTCTGGCGCGCCCGGCAAGGGCAGGCGCGTACCGCCGCAATGCAAGCAGCCCGGTCGGACGGCGTGTTTTCGTCGCTGTCCAAATCCGCACGGCAGATCCTGCAGATACTCGTTCTGGGGGGCGGCGCGGCGCTCGCGTTGATGCAGGAGATATCCCCCGGGGCGATTGTCGCTTCGTCCATCATCCTGGCGCGCACACTTGGTCCTATCGACCAGATCGTCGGCGGATGGCGAAACAGCGTCCAGGCCTGGATGGCGTGGCGCCAGCTGGAAAACGCGCTGTCCGGCACCTGCGCCACCGAGGATTACACACCGCTACCGCGGCCGGCACCGGAACTGTCGCTGGAGCGCCTGTCCATTGTGGTTCCCGGTGCTGACGCGCCGCTTGTCCATCCCTTCTCCTGGTCTGTGAAGGGAGGACAGATCGTTGCGATCGTTGGCGCGAATGGTGCCGGGAAAACAACCTTGCTCCAGACATTGTCGGGCGCCTGGCTGCCCGGTAGCGGCCTGGCCCGGCTCGGTGGCCGCGATCTGCACCAGTGGAATTCCGCCGACCGGGGTCGTTTCGAAGGCTATGTGCCTCAAGACGTGGAATTGTTGCCGGCCTCCGTGCGCGACAATATCGCGAGGCTGGGCGATGGCAGCGCGGAGGAGGTTGTTGCGGCTGCGCAAGCTGCCGGAGCCCATTCGGCGATCCTCTCGCTCACGCAAGGATATGACACACGTGTCGGGCCGGGCGGGCTGCACCTGTCCGCCGGGCAGCGGCAGCTCATCGGTCTGGCCCGCGCGCTGTACGGTAGACCGGTTCTTCTTTTGCTGGATGAACCGACCGCAAATCTCGACATGACTGCCACTGCAAATGTCATCGATACGCTGGCGGAAGCTGCGTATCAGGGAACGATCATTCTGGCCGCGACCCATGACCGCCGGTTGATCGAGCGTGCTTCATCCGTGCTTTACCTGCACAATGGCGAGGCGATGGCTGCATCGTCACGCCAGTTCCTCGAACTCGCGACGGGCCCGGCTGCGCGCGGTCCTGCCACGGGGGTGAAGAGCGCATGACGCAAGCATTGCTCCAGGACGATCCTGCGAGTCCGTTCGAAGACGGCTTTGTGCGGCGTGCCGCTTTCATTTGCCTGCTGGGGTTCGGCGGGTTCCTGGGGTGGGCGGCTTTGGCGCCGTTGGCCGAGGGGGTGCCGGCCGCGGGTCAGGTCGTGGTGGAAAACCAGCGGCAGGTTGTTCAGCATCTTGAAGGCGGCATCATCGAGGAACTTCTGGTTCGAGACGGTGATCAGGTCGAGGCCGGTCAGGCGCTTTTGACGCTTCAGGGCACGGCGTCGCAGGCCGCGCGCGACGAAGTGCTTCAGGAAATCGCCTCACTGACCGGATCGCTGCAGCGCCTGGAAGCACTGCGCAATGGCGAACATGAGCCGGATTTCTCGCCGTTGGATGGCATCGGCCTGAATGTCGCCGAACGTACGGAGGTCGAGCTCCGGCAACGCGATCTTTTCGATCAGCAAAGAGATGCATTTGAAGCGGATCTTGCCGTGCTGACGGCGCGGCGGGACGGCGCCCGTTCCGCCCAGACATTGCAGGCGAGGCAGGTTGCAGCGACCAACCGGGCGCTGGACGCGGCTCTCGCCCAGCTTGAATTGCTGCGCGAGCGTTATGGCCGGCAGATGGCCCGATTGGACGAAATCCGGGCCATGGAGCGCGATACGGCTGCCCTCGAGGCGGAAATATCAAGTCTGCGCACCGGTATGCAGGAAGCGGCGACACTCGAGCGGGATCTCGATGGTCAGATTGAACAGACGCGGGCAGAATTTTTCAGGCAAGTCTCGGCCGACCAGCTGGAAATACGAACGCGACTTGCCCAGACTCGCGAGCGGCTGAGTGCGGCGCAGGATGTTCTGAACCGCTCGGTGATCCACGCTCCTGCGTCGGGCGAGGTGCTCAATCTGCGGTTCTCGACGGAAGGCGGCGTCGTCAGACCGGGCGAACCCATTCTGGAAATTGTGCCGGCCGCCGGCGAGATGACTGTGTCCGCGCGAATTCAGCCTGCCGACCGCGCCGCGGTCTATGAAGGGCAGTCGGTGAGAACGCGCCTGGCTGCTTACAAGAGCTGGACAACCCCCCGGCTGGACGGCGAGGTCATCAGCGTTTCGGCTGATCTCAAGACGGATCAGGTGACCGGCGCTCCATATTATGAGGTCAGGATCCGAATTCCTGCGGACGAGGCAAGCCGGGTCGAAGGGCTCGATGTCATACCGGGGATGCCGGTAGAGGTCTTTATTTTCTCGGGAACCAGCCGAACCACGCTCGACTATGTTTTTGAACCCATCGGGGAATCGCTGTTTCGCGGCGCTCGGACGGGCTAGGAGATCACAATGGACTGGCGGGGACTCGTTATCGCTGTACTGGGCCTGCCGGCGGCGGGCTCGCCGGCAGGCGCGCAGCAAGCCGAGCCGGCCGGATGTCTCGGCTTTGAGGAAGCCCTCGTCCTGGCTTCAGCCACAGCTCCGGAAGTCTCGGCCGCTGAAGCGCGGCGGGACCGGGCGCAGGCGGATCTCAGGGAAGCCCGGAGTTTGCGGCGTCCGCAAGTGACGACGTTCGGACGTACGGCAACCGGCGATAACGGGTTGACCAGTAACCGGCTGGAGAATCAGGTCGGACTTCAGGTGTCACAGCGCCTCTTCGATTTCGGAGATGCCGGACTGGCCGAACAGGAAGCTTCTGAATTGCTCGGACAGCGCCGTTTCGAGATATACGATCAACAGCTTGAAATCGCCTACACGCTTGCCGACGCCTACCTCACGCGGCTGGAAGCGCTGGAGATGATCGAGGTCATCGCGCAGCGCCGCTCCTACTTCGAACGTCAGCGGGATGCTGTTGTCGACCTTCTCGGTACCGGCGGAGCAACGAGGGCGGACCGGGCGCAGATCGAAGCACAGCTGGCCGGCGCCGATGCCGATGTGCTGGATCTTCGGTTCCGCGCGGACCGGGCGTTTACCCGCGTGCGTGAATATACGCAGCAGGAAGGCGCCGTTCTGTGTTCGCGGACCGTGGCAGGTCGTGACATGACGCAGGCATTATCGGGGTTGGAGACGCTCGATAGCGTCGTAGCGACAGCGTTGCGTGAAAACCCGCAAGTCCAGGCGAGGTTAAGTTCGATACGCAGTCTGGAGGCGGGACTGAGTCGCGCGAGGCGCAATCATCTGCCGGTTATCGAGGCCGTCGGAATTGTCTCCTATGTCTACGACGATGCGCGCGAAGACTGGGAAGGCCGTGACCGGATCGGTGTCGATATCAGTGTTCCGCTGTACACCGGCAGTGCGCTTGGCGCGCGCCGGGATCGCGCGCGGGCCGACCTTGCCCTGGAGCAGAGTGCGCTGCGGGTTTCTCAACGTGAATTGCGAGAACAGGCCGAAATCGCCTTCCGGCGCTTGATGTCGCTGGAAGCACAACTCGTACGAAGAGAAGCGGTCGCGGCCAGCCAGCAGGATTATTTTAATGCCATATCCGGAGAGTTCGATTTCGGGCTAGGCACGCTGCCCGAGTTAATCGATGCTCGACTGGAACATGAGAGGGCCGAGCTGGATGTGATTTCAGCCCGCTATTCGCTTCTGCGGCAAAAGGTGGAGCTGCTTCGTCTGACCGGGCGGCTACCGGTCACAAGCGGTTCCGGGGAATAAGAGAGCAGTTTTCCTGATGTGCACCGAGGACACGCGAAAATTTTCCGCCCAATATTCGTGCAATTAGGGGTAGTTTCATTGGGCGGCGAGAATCGTGCGCTCGAAGCCAGATGTCCATCATATTGCGCGGTCAGGGGGATCGGACCGTGTGCCAGTTAACGAGGGAGGGATACCACCATGACCCAGGAAGCCGCAGATGAACGCCGCGCCGAGCTGCGCAAGATGTTGTCCCGATCGGTGCTCGCATCGACCGGCGGACTGGCGCTGATGGCGAGTACAGCCCAGGCGCAGTCTGCCGAGAGCGGCGTTCCCGAGGGCTTCCAGGCGGCATCGGATTTGCCCAATGTAGTGGACGTCCGGACCATGTCTGACGGATCCCTGCAGCTGACCCTGTCGGATGGCCGTGTTCTCGCCTTCGAGGCAGCCGATGTGGTCGTGGTGGACGGACAGGTCTATCTCGCGCAGTCGGCGATCGAGGGAGCGGATTTTGCGCTCGCCTCGGCCGCTGGCGGCGGCGGAGGCGCAGGGCTGGCACTGGGCGTGCTCGGTGGCGGGGCCTTGCTGGGCGCAGCCGCGGGTGGTGGCGGTGGGGGTGGAGGTGGTGGAACGCCGACGCCGCCGACGCCGCCCACACCGAACAGCGCGCCGGCGTTTACATCGGGAACGACCGCCAGCGGCGCCGAAAACACGTCTGGCACGATCTACACTGCTGTGGCGACGGATGCTGACGGAGACACGCTGACCTATTCTATCTCCGGCGGGGCCGATGCGTCGCGCTTCTCGATCAACGGGTCGACCGGTGCACTCTCGTTTGCCTCGCCGCCGGACTACGAGAATCCGTCCGACGCGAATGGCGACAATGTCTATGAAGTAACCGTGAGGGTTTCCGACGGAACGGCGACGGCCGAGCAGACGGTCACGATCACGATTACTGACGAGGACGAGGCGCCGGTGATCTCGTCCGGCCAGTCGGCCAGCGTTGCGGAGAACAGCACCGGGGTAGTGTACACGATTTCGGCGACAGACCCGGAAGGTGAAACCGTCACCTATTCCATCAGCGGAACCGATGCCGGTCTGTTCAATGTCGATGCCGCGACGGGTGCGGTGTCCTTCAAGGCCGCGCCAGACTACGAGAATCCGCAGGATACCGGTGGCGATAACACCTACAATATCACCGTGATCGCATCGGACGGGACGAACGCGTCCAGCCAGGATGTCGCGATAGCCGTGACCGATGGCAATGAATTCGCTCCGGTCTTCACGTCGGGCGCGACGGCGACATTTGCCGAGGGTGGGGCTGGGGTGGTCCATACGGTCGTCGCGACCGATCAGGACGGCCAGACTGTCACCTATTCAATCGTCGGCGGCGAAGATGGCGGCACCTTCTCGATCAACAGTGAGACAGGGGCGCTCTTGTTTATTACGCGGCCGAACTTCGAGTCGCCGATAGATACCGATGGAGGCAATGATTACGAAGTGCTGGTCCGGGCCTCCGACGGCCAGAATACGACAGACCAGCTCGTCACCATCACGGTTACGGATGTGGACGAGGCACCGGACATAGCCTCGCTGAGGAGCACATATGTCGGCGAAAATACACTGTTCGCCTATGCCGTTGACGCGACCGATCCCGAAGGCGCTGCGCTGTCCTATACGCTCAGCGGCGCTGATGCCTCGCTGTTTTCGATCAATGCGGACGGCGAGATCTATTTCACCGCCGCGCCTGACTTCGAAAACCCGGCGGACGCAGATGGTGACAATGTCTACGAAGTCACCGTGAACGTCTCTGACGGGACACTCAGCCGAAGCGGCGATGTCCTCATCAACGTGACCAACGAAAACGATAACGCACCCGTCATCACCTCCGCGACGGCGGTGTCTGTGCCGGAGAATCTGAGCACGCCGGCCTATGATGCGGATGCGACGGATGCCGACAATGACAGCCTCGTCTATTCGCTGGCCGGGGGTGCCGATGCCGGTCTGTTCACGATCGACAGCGCGACGGGTGAGGTCTCGTTCGCAAGCTCGCCCGATTTCGAGGCCCCTGCGGACGCTGATGCCGACAATGTCTACGAGATCACGGTCCAGGCGTCCGATGGAACGAATACGGTCCAGCAGGCGGTGACCATCACCGTCCAGGACCAACAGGAAAGCGGTGCGCCGACGCTTGTGTCCGGCACGACGGGTACTGTCTCGGAGGCCCAGACTTCGGCGTATGTGATCCGCGCAACCGATGATCCCGATGCGACCATCACCTACTCGATCTCGGGCACTGACGCCTCGCTCTTTACGGTCGACAGCGAGACCGGCGAGGTGAGCTTCCGCAACGCACCGGACTTCGAGGCGCCGGCGGATGCCGGTGGAAACAATGTGTACGACATCACCGTCACGGCATCGAACGGGGGCGGTGCAAACAGCCAGTCGGTCGCCATCACCGTCTCGAACATCGCCGACGGCGCCGAGGTGCCCGACGACAATACGACCGAGATCAGCATGGTCTCCGGCGGTCAGTATGTGGGCCAGCTTGAAGGGTCGGGCGACGAGGACTGGGTGCGTGTCGAACTCACGGCCGGCCAGCGTTATCAGTTCGATCTGACCGGTACCGGTGTTGAGCCTGTGGAGGACCCCCTTATCCGTCTCTACGACTCCGCCGGAAACCTGATAGCCGAGAATGATGACATTTCAACCGGGGTTGTCCGGGACTCCCGGCTGGGCTTCACAGCCACTGAGACCGGGACCTACTACATCGAGGTGAGCTCGTGGGACGGGGGATCGACGGACGAACGGACGGGCCAGTACACGCTGGAGGTTTCCCACACCGATCCGCTGAGAAACTGGACCTACCAGGAAATCGCGGACTATCTCCGGTCCGGGTTCGGCGGGGCGCAGTTCAACGCCAGCACCGGCGATACGCTGACGGTCAATCTGACCGGCCTCACCACGGCCGGGCAGACGCTCGCAAGAGCTGCTCTGGATGTCTGGTCGGGTGTGACCGGGCTGGTCTTCTCGGAAGTCACCGGTTCTGCGCAAATCACCTTCGATGACGGGGAAGAGGGCGCGTTCGCGGGGCCAGACGCGGTCTCCGGCGGCTTCATCACGGCGTCGTCGGTGAATGTCGGCACAGCCTGGCTGGACACCTACGGTACGACCCTCGATACCTATTCCTTCCAGACCTACATTCACGAAATCGGACACGCGCTCGGTCTCGGGCATGCCGGACCCTATGACGGGTCTGCAGTCTACGGCGTCGACAACATCTNCCTGAACGACTCCTGGCAGGCGACGGTGATGTCGTATTTCTCCCAGAACGAGAATACGGAGGTCGACGCCTCGGTTGCGTTTGTGGTGGGGCTGCAAGTCGCCGATATCATTGCTGCCGGCGACATGTACGGGCTGTCGACCACCACACGTGTCGGAGACACCGTTTACGGTTTCAACTCCAATGCGGGCACGGTCTACAACGCCAATAACGGCTTTTCCAACGCGACGACCTTTACGGTGTTTGATGCAGGTGGGACTGACACGTTCGATTATTCCCTGGCAACCGTAGCGCAATTTCTGGATCTTCGCGAAGGTCACTACTCGAATGTGCTCGGCCTGCGCGGGAACGTCGGAATCGCCTACGGGACCGTCATCGAGAACGCGATCGGGGGCTCGGGCCGAGACACGTTTGTCGGCAATGCGGCGGATAATGTCTTCCGCGGCAATGACGGCTACGACCGCTTTTACGCGGCCGGAGGAGGCAATGATGTCTTCGATGGCGGCGCGGGTATCGACACCGTGCATTTCTCCGGTCTGGAGAGTGACTACACCGTTACAACCAATGGCTCTGGCAACACGGTTGTCACCGACAACCGTGCGGGCTCGCCTGATGGCGTTGTCGAACTTATCGATATCGAGAACATCGAGTATGAGGGGGCGTTCTTCTTCCCGGATATCTTCGAGGATGCCGGCGTGTCGTCAAAGCCTGTCACGCAGGCTATCGGCGTTCCGACCACGTCTTCGGATGCCAACGGTTTGGTCATGAAAACGCTGACGGACGATGTGCTCGGTGACGTCGCGCTGCCGGCCAAGAGTACCGCCAAACTGCCTATACAAGTGGATATCGACCTTGTGGGCGCGCGGCTTGATGGCGAGGGCGGGCTGGCACGGCTCAGCGACAGCGATCATGTCGATCTACATCATGAGGGCGGTGAAAAGGGACATCATCACGACGTCGGTTTCCCGGAACTGGACCCGGACGACTGGGCCGAGATTGCCAGCTGGGGAATGAAGAATATGACAAGTGATGCGCCGCTTTCCGGCATGTTCACACCGTTGAGCGACATCGGTGTGTCCGGTGTCGCGGATGGCCGGGGGCCGGGAGCCAATGCGGGCGTTGACGTGCGTTCTGCGCCGTTGGCCGAAGACATGGCGGTCATGTTTGCGGCGGAGCACAGCGGTTTTGATGACGCCTTGGCAACGCTCGCGGACATGCCGGAGCCTGTCGCGACTGCGGGGCCGGAAGATGTGTGGATCTAGCCGGAGCTGAGCGCGTCTATTTTGCCGAGATCACGGGTCATCGAGGCTTCCATGGCGGGAGCCTCGATCCCGAAATCGCGCTTTATCGCCTGGCAGTCGAGTGCAGAATAGGCTGGCCGGGGCACGTCATCGCCAAACTCGTCCGACGAGATGGGCAGGACGCGCCGGCAAGCCGCTTCGCCCGCGACCTGCCGGAAAATTGCGCGTGCGAAAGCATGCCAGGTCATGATGTTCGGGCCGCAGAAATGATAGGTTCCGCGCGCTGTCGATCCGGTGGCAATGTGGTTTGCAAGCGACAGAACCGCATTGGCAAGGTCGATGGCCGATGTCGGGCATCCCGTCTGGTCGGCAACAACGCGAACCGTATCTCCCGTTTCGGCTCGCTGCTTCATGATGCTCAGGAAGTTGCGCCCGAACGGAGAGTAAAGCCAGGCTGTCCGCACGATCAGATGATTGTTGCCGGCGGCGCGAACAGCTTCCTCTCCAAGTCGTTTGGATTGGCCGTAAACCGTGAGGGGGCCTGTTGGATCCGTTTCCCGGTATGGGTGCGCCGCCCGCCCGTCGAACACGTAGTCGGTAGAGATATGGATCAGGCAGGTCGCCTCACTGTCGCAGATGCCGGCGAGTACGCCGACGGCCTCCGCATTAAGGGCGTGGGCCGCTTCGGCGCTGGTCTCCGCGGCCCTTACATTTGTGTAGGCCGAGGCGTTGACAATGACCGGTTCGTTTCCGGCTTTTCGGATACCGTCGACAAGGCGGCGCACCGTATCCTGAACTGAATTGCTGTCGAGAAGATCGAATTCCGGCCGCCCGAGAAAAACGCGCGAGACCGCCCCTCCCGGCCCTGCCTCGCTCGCAAGCGACTGCGCCAATTGCCCGCTGCGCCCAATAATGACCGGGTAGGTGCGCTTCATCGATCTGCCGGCGCGTCCTTGTCAGGGCCTCGAGAATCCAGCGAGTGATGCGATTCAGAGGCGGGCAGATCGCCCCGGCATGGCCGGAAAGACGGGAGTTCGATCGCACATTTTCCGCTCCCTTTCTCCCATGCAATCCGCTGTGTCATGACGTGGCTTCCCGAAAGGCGATCGATTCATCAATCCTGATAACTGAAGGGTGTCTCGAACTGCGCCCAGGACGTCGCCTTGGCATCCTTGTCCGACAGGATCGCATCACGCTCATCCAGGCCCCAGTCGATTCCGAGATCCGGATCGTTCCAGCGCACGCTCCCATCGTGTCCGGCTGCATAGTCGTTGTCGACCTTGTAGAGCACGATCGTGTCTGGCTGACGCGTTACAAACCCGTGCAGAAAGCCGCGCGGAACAAAGACGGCCCGGCAGGAATCTGCGTCGAGTTCGAGACGGCAATGCTGGCCGAATGTCGGCGAGCCTTTGCGCGCGTCAACCATGACATCGAGTATCCGGCCTCGAAGAACCCGCACCAGCTTGGCCTGCGTAAATGGCGGGGCCTGGAAGTGGAGACCCCTTACCGTGCCGGCCCGGCGTGACAGGGACTGATTGTCCTGAATGAAGTCCGCTTTGATGCCGGCGTCTTGCAGGTCGCGCTTGTTGAACGGCACGGAAAAATATCCGCGCTCGTCTTCGAAACGCGGGAACGTCATTTCCAAGGCTCCGGAGAGTGGCAGCTCTCGAATTGCTGGCTGGGCATTGGTCATGTTTTCATATGTCCGGGTTTGCGTTGTGACTCAAGCCGTTCCGGCCTTACGGCCACCACGGTCGGCTTTCTACTCCGCGCAGGCGGCAGGTTCGAGTGTCGGCTGCAATGTCCGAGCATTTTCGCTCGCCCTGCCATGTGTCGCTGAATCAGGGTCGCTGCTGCGGGTGGGCCAATCGGGCGCAAACTGCGCTATGTAGCGTCGCACAGGGTTCAGGGAGGACGCAGTTGACCGTATTCGTCACCGGGGCAGCGGGCTTTATTGGCTACCATGTCTCAAAAGCGCTGCTGCAGGCCGGCAAGGAAATCGTCGGTCTCGACAACCTGAATGACTATTACGATCCGGCACTGAAGCGGGCGCGTCTGGCACAGTTGGAGGCGTATAACGGCTTTCGTTTCGTTGCGGCCGACCTGGCAGATCACAAGACGGTACGTGACAAGATCGTATCGGCAAAACCCTCTCGAATTCTCCATCTGGCCGCGCAGGCTGGCGTTCGATACTCGTTGACCAACCCCTTTGACTACGCCCAGTCCAATCTGGTCGGACATTTGTCGGTACTTGAAGCTGCAAGGGCGCTGGGCGATGATCTCGAACATTTCGTCTATGCATCCTCCAGCTCGGTCTATGGCGAAACGGCAAGAGTTCCCTTCGCTGAAGCCGATGCATCGGAAACGCCGGCCTCGCTCTACGCCGCCACCAAGCGCGCCGACGAGCTGATGAGCGCATCCTACAGCTCACTCTACGGCATTCCGGCAACGGGGCTGCGCTTCTTCACGGTCTACGGTCCCTGGGGACGGCCGGACATGGCCTACTGGCTGTTCGCCGATGCCATGCTGTCGGGCCGTGCGATCAAGGTCTTCAACAATGGCGATATGGAGCGGGACTTCACCTATATCGCCGATATCGTCGAGCCGCTCTGCCGTATCCTGGCCGACGCTCCCGCGCGTGGCCGTCATGCGGTCTACAATATCGGCGGTTCGTCGCCGGTGCGGCTGATGGACATGATCGAGACTCTGGAGCGCGCGCTGGGGCTGACGGCCGAGAAGATCATGCTGCCCATGCAGCCCGGCGATGTCACCCGTACCTTTGCCGATACCACAAAGCTGGAAGCCGATTATGGCTACAAGGCGACGACCCGTCTGGAGGACGGTTTGCCGCGTTTTGCGGACTGGTACCGGAAGTGGCGCGAGGGGACGGTCTGAGCCGAGGAGCCCAGAACAGGATCGTTTCCTGCGGAATCGCCCCTGCTCCGGAATCCTGAGCGGTCGCGTGATCGAACCGGTGAACCGGTTCCCACTTCACCTGGTCACGCTTTAGCCGAAATCCTTCAGCATGGCGCGGGCGGCTTCGCCATGCTCCGGATCGGATGTGGCGTAGGCGAGATTGGCGCGGAAATAGCCCAGCTTGCTGCCGCAGTCATAGGACGTGCCGTCATATTCCAGGGCGTGGAAGTCCTGGCTGTCCATCAGGCGCACCATGGCATCGGTCAGCTGGATCTCGCCGCCGGCCCCGGCGGCCTGGTCTTCCAGCAGCGGGAAGATTTCCGGCTGCAGGATATAGCGGCCGGTGATGAAGAGGTTCGACGGCGCGCTCTCGCGCGGCGGTTTCTCGACCATGCCCTTCATCTTCATCAGCGGACCGGACCGGTCGACCGGATCGATGACGCCATAGGCGGACGGGTCTTCGCAGGGCTCGACGGCGATCACATTGCCGCCAACCCTGTCATAGGCGTCGACCATCTGCGCCAGGCAGCTCCTGGCGGACTTGACCAGCATGTCGGGCAACAGGATCGCAAACGGCTCCTGCCCGATGATGTCGCGGGCGCAGGCGATAGCGTGGCCCAGGCCCAGCGGGGCCTGCTGGCGCACGAAGCTCATCGAGCCCGGCGCCGGCCGGATGCGTTCGAGTTCCTGCAGGATGGTGGTTTTGTTCTTTTCGCGCAGCGTGTCCTCGAGCTCGTAGGCGCTGTCGAAATAATCCTCGATGGCCGACTTGTTCCGGCCTGTCACGAAGACGAAATGCTCGATTCCGGCGGCGCGGGCTTCGTCGACCACATACTGGATCGCCGGCCGGTCGAAGACGGGCAGCATTTCCTTGGGGATGGATTTGGTCGCCGGCAGGACCCGGGTTCCCAGCCCGGCCACGGGCAGAACGGCTTTGCGAATTGGCGACATGTCTTCCCCCGAACGCTGTCAGAACCCTGAGCGAGTTCCAACGCCTAGCCCATGGAAGCTGGACCGTCCAGCGCACCGATTCACTTCGCGTAAGGCACAAGTTTATATATAGGAGACCGGGAACAAAGAGGGCGACCTGATGGGCAAGAAGTATTTCGGCACGGACGGCGTCCGCGGTCTGACGAACACATTCCCGATGACGGCGGAAACGGCTCTGCGCCTGGGCATGGCGGCGGGCAAGCATTTCGTGCGCCACTCAGGGCGCCATTCGGTGGTGATCGGCAAGGATACCCGCCTGTCCGGCTATATGATCGAGTCGGCGCTGGTCGCCGGTTTCACCTCGGTCGGCATGGATGTCTTCCTGTTCGGCCCGCTGCCGACACCGGCCGTGGCGCTGATGACCCGCTCGCTGCGGGCCGATCTCGGGGTGATGATCACGGCCTCGCACAACCCCTATCATGACAATGGCATCAAGCTGTTCGGCCCGGACGGCAACAAGCTGGACGACAAGGCCGAGCTGAAGATCGAAAAGCGCATGGACGGAAGCCTGACCGACGATCTGGCCAAGCCGGCCGATCTGGGCCGGGCCAAGCGGATCGACGACGCACAGGCGCGCTATATCGAGATCGTCAAATCGACCTTCCCGCGCGCCCAGCGCCTGTCCGGTCTCCGCCTGGTGCTCGATTGCGCCAATGGGGCCGCCTACAAGGTGGCGCCGGATGTGCTGTGGGAGCTGGGTGCCGACATCATTCCCATCGGGGTCGAACCGAACGGTTTCAATGTGAACGAGGAATGCGGCTCGACGGCGCCGGCTCGCCTGTCCAAGGAAGTCGTGAAATACCGGGCCGATCTGGGTATTGCGCTGGATGGCGATGGCGACCGGCTGATCCTGTGTGACGAGAAAGGGCGCGTGATCGACGGCGACCAGATCCTCGGCCTTCTGGCGCGTCACTGGAAAGAACAGGGCGAGCTGAGTCAGAACGCGATCGTCGCCACGGTGATGTCCAATCTGGGTCTGGAGCAATACCTGTCCGGGATCGGGCTTTCGCTGGAGCGCACCAAGGTCGGTGATCGCTATGTTACCGAGCGCATGAAGCAAACCGGTATCAATCTGGGCGGCGAAGCGTCCGGCCATATCGTGATGCCCGACCATGCGCCGACAGGCGACGGCCTGATCGCGGCATTGCAGGTCCTGCGTGTGCTCAACGAGAGCAAGAAGCGCGCAAGCGAGCTCCTCAAGGTCTTCGATCCTGCGCCACAGCTGCTCGAGAATGTCCGCATCAAGAAGGGCGTCGCTCCACTGGAGACAGAGGCGGTCAAGAAGGCGATCGAGGCGGGCGAAAAGCGTCTGGGCAATGATGGCCGCGTCCTGGTGCGCGCCTCCGGTACCGAGCCGGTGATCCGGGTCATGGCCGAGGGCGATGAAGCCAAGATCCAGCAAGTCGTGGGCGATATCCGGACTGCGATCGAGGACGCCGTGAGCTGACAGGCGGAAAATGCTGCACCTCATCCGCCTTGGGCCTTGCGCCGCCGCATAGGCTCGGCGATACCGGGGCCAACCAGAATAGGAGTGGCGCATGCGCGTGGCGATGATCGGAACGGGCTATGTCGGACTGGTGTCGGGGGCCTGTTTCGCCGACTTCGGACATGAGGTCGTGTGTGTCGACAAGGATGCGTCCAAGGTCGAGATGCTCAATTCCGGCGGGATCCCGATCTACGAACCGGGCCTGGATCTGCTGGTCGAGCGCAATGTGCGCGAAGGCCGACTGAGCTTCACCCAGGACATCTCGGATGCCGTGCGCACGGCCGATGCGGTTTTCATCGCCGTGGGTACGCCGTCGCGCCGTGGCGACGGATATGCCGACCTGTCCTACGTGTATGCGGCCGCCAAGGAAGTGGCCGAGGTTATGGACGGCTATACGGTCGTGGTCACCAAGTCGACGGTGCCGGTGGGCACGGGCGATGAGGTCGAACGGATCATCCGCGAAACCCGTCCGGATGCCGATTTCGCCGTCGTCTCCAATCCGGAATTCCTGCGCGAAGGCGCGGCGATCGACGATTTCAAGCGACCGGACCGCGTTGTCGTCGGCACCAATGACGATCGCGCCCGCACGCTGATGCGCGAGCTGTACCGCCCGCTCTTCCTCAACGAGACGCCGATCGTGTTCACGGCACGGCGTACCTCGGAACTGATCAAGTATGCCGCCAACGCCTTTTTGGCGATGAAGATCACCTTCATCAACGAGATCGCGGACCTGTGCGAACATGTCGGAGCGAATGTCCAGGAAGTCGCCAAGGGCGTGGGGCTGGACAACCGGATCGGCGGCAAGTTCCTGCATGCCGGCCCGGGCTATGGCGGGTCGTGCTTCCCCAAGGACACGCTGGCCCTGACGCGCACGGCCCAGGATGCCGGTTCGCCGCTGCGCCTGATCGAGACGGTGGTCGAGGTCAATGATGCGCGCAAGCGGGCGATGGCCGACAAGGTGATCGCGGCCTGCGGTGGCGATGTGAAGGGCAAGACGATCGCCGTGCTCGGCGTGACCTTCAAGCCCAATACCGACGATATGCGCGAGGCGCCGAGCCTGGAAATCATCCCGGCCCTGCAGAAAGCCGGCGCGACGATCCGCGCCTTCGATCCGGCCGGCACGGTCGAGGCGGAAAAACTCCTGTCAAATGTCGAGTTCGTCTCCGGCCCCTATTTCTGCGCCGAGGGTGCCGATGCGCTGGTCATCATCACCGAATGGAACGAGTTCCGCGCACTGGACCTGCCGCGCCTGAAGGCGACCATGAAGGCGCCGGTCCTGGTCGATCTGCGCAATATCTACACGCATGACCAGGCCGGGAATGCGGGATTCGAATATACAAGCGTGGGCCGGCCGCACGGCTAGCCGCTTAAAACCTGTTCCGGGGAGATATCATGACCGCCAAGCCGCACGCCGCGCTGACGCCCAATAGCTGGGCGTTCGAGAATGAAGCCCTGATCAAGCCGACGGGCTTTCGCGAATACGATGCGCGCTGGTGGTTCGGCCATCCCGGTTCCGACCAGGCACCCGATCTCAATCTCTATGGCGTCCAGACGCTGGGGATGGGGCTGGGCACGCTGATCCACGAACTCGGTGTCACGCCGAAGATCGTTGTCGGCCATGATTTCCGCTCCTACTCGCTGAGCGTGAAACAGGCGCTGGAAGTCGGCCTGATGGCGGCCGGGGTCGAGGTGCACGATATCGGCCTCGCCCTGTCGCCGGTGGCCTATTTCGCCCAGTTCGATCTGGACATTCCGTGCGTCGCAATGGTCACGGCGAGCCATAATTCCAACGGCTGGACCGGTGTGAAGATGGGCGCCCAGCGACCGCTCACCTTCGGTCCGGACGAGATGAGCCGGCTGAAGGAAATCGTGCTCAATGGCGATGCGAAGACGCGCGCCGGAGGCGGTTATGTCCGCCAGGCGGGTGTTGCCGAACGCTATCTGGCCGATGTTGCCGAAGGCGTCTCGCTGAGCCGTCCGGTCAAGGTTGTTGCCGCCTGCGGTAATGGCACGGCCGGCGCCTTCGCGCCGCAGGCCCTGCGCGCGATGGGTGCCGAGGTAATCGAGATGGACTGCGAGCTCGACCACACCTTCCCGCGCTACAATCCCAACCCGGAAGACATGAAGATGCTGCACGCCATGCGCGATGCGGTGCTGGAACATGGCGCCGATGTCGGGCTGGGTTTCGATGGCGACGGCGATCGCTGCGGCGTGATCGACAATGAGGGCGAGGAGATCTTCGCCGACAAGATCGGCCTGATGCTGGCGCGCGACCTGGCGCCGCTGCATCCCGGCTCGACCTTTGTGGTCGATGTGAAATCGACGGGCCTCTTCACCATCGATCCGGTGCTCAAGGAACACGGCTGCAAGACCGATTACTTCAAGACCGGCCACTCCTACATCAAGCGCCGCTCTAAGGAGCTCGGCGCACTGGCCGGGTTCGAGAAGTCCGGACACTTCTTCCTGCAGCCGCCGATCGGCCGCGGGTATGACGACGGCCTGGTCGCGGCGCGCGCCGTGCTGCAGATGCTCGACCGCAATCCGGACCGGTCGATGGCCGATCTGCGCCGGGCCCTGCCCGTCAGCTATGGCTCGCCGACCATGTCGCCGGCCTGCGATGACGAGAAGAAATACGATGTCGTCGCACGCATCGTGAAGATCTTCGAGGACAAGAAGGCCGCGGGCGAACAGGTGGCCGGCCGCGCGATTGCCGATATCAACACCGTCAATGGCGTGCGCTTCTCGCTGGCCGATGGTGCCTGGGGCCTGGTGCGCGCCTCGTCGAACACGCCGAACCTGGTGGTGGTGATCGAAAGCCCGAACTCGAAGGAGGATGTGGCGGCGATCTTCGCCGGGATCGAAGGCGTGCTGGCGCAATTCCCCGAAGTCGGCGCCTTCGACCAGACGCTCTGAGACTGCGCATGCTGTCGGGGCAGACAAGCCAGCCGGCGCAGACGGGATCGCTGGCCGATTGTGAAATGCTTTGCAGTACTTGTTTACTGCAAGAGTGTATCTACGGCGGGCGCGCAGTCGTGCCGATCTGGTAAGCCTGGGCGCAACAAAGCACCCCGGAACGGTTCAGGAGCCAGGCATGTGCGGCATCGTGGGAATTATCGGCTCTGGCCGGGTCACTCATCGCTTGGTCGAGGGGCTGAGGCGGCTGGAGTATCGCGGATATGACTCTGCGGGTATTGCCGTACTGAACGATGCCGGCAAACTGGAACGCCGCCGGTCACAAGGCAAGATCTCGGAGCTCGACGCGCGGATAGCGGCCGCGCCGCTGGATGGAGGGCTCGGAATTGGGCACACCCGCTGGGCGACCCATGGTGCGCCGACCGAAGAGAATGCGCATCCTCATGCGTCGGGTCCCGTCGCGATCGTGCACAACGGAATCATCGAAAACCACCAGGAACTCCGGGACGACCTGATCGCCCGGGGCTTTTCGTTCGAAAGCCAGACCGATTCCGAGGTGATCGCCCACCTTATTGCCTCGCATATCAAGTCGGGACTGAGCATGGGCGATGCGTTCCGGGCGACGATCGGCCGCCTGCGCGGTGCCTATGCGCTCGCTGCGATCGACGCGCGTGAACCGGACGCCATATGGGTCGCTCGAGCCGGTAGTCCTCTCGTGATCGGGCTGGGGCAGGGCGAGAACTATGTCGGTTCGGATTCCCTTGCCGTTGCGGGCTGGACCAATCGGGTCATCTATCTTGACGACGGCGATTTTGCGTCGGTCCACGCCGACGGCACCCGGATATTCGACAAGGACGGAGCCGAAATCGTGCGTCCGGTGACAGTGTCCCAGTCCGTCGCCGGCTTTGCCGACAAGGGCAATCACCGGCATTTCATGGTGAAGGAGATCCACGAACAACCCGACGCGATCGCTCGAACGCTTTCCCGCTATCTGGACGCCGGCTCCGGCCGGCTTCGTGACGAAAATCGACTGGAATGGAGCCGAGTCGGCCGGCTTATCGCAACGGCATGCGGGACAGCTTACTACGCTGCGTGCATCGCCAAGTTCTGGTTCGAAAAGTTTGCCCGGCTGGGGGTTGAGACCGATGTGGCATCGGAGTTCCGCTACCGGAATCCGGTGATCGGCGAGGGTGACGCGGCGCTCTTTGTTTCGCAATCGGGTGAAACGGCCGATACGCTTGCCGCTCTTCGGTACTGCAAGGCTGCGGGAGCAAAGGCAATCGCCGTTGTGAACGTCGCGGAGTCGTCTATCGCCCGGGAGGCCGACACGGTCGCGATGATCGATGCAGGCCCCGAAATCGGAGTCGCATCGACGAAGGCGTTCACCGCCCAGTTATCGGCATTGCTCTGCCTGGCGATCGAGGCCGGACGGGCAAGAGGGGTGCTTTCAGAGGCGGACGAGACGGCGTTCGCGAAGGCGATCCTCGAGACGCCCCGCCTTGTGAACGCCGCGCTATCGGCAGAAGCGCAGATCGAAAGGCTGGCGCACGATCTGACATCTGCGCGGGATGTGCTCTATCTCGGGCGTGGCCTCTTCCATCCGCTTGCGATGGAAGGTGCGCTGAAGCTGAAGGAAATCAGCTATATCCATGCTGAAGGATATGCAGCGGGCGAGCTCAAGCACGGTCCGATCGCGCTGATCGAAGAAGGAACACCGGTTGTCGTTGTGGCCCCTTATGACCAGCTGTTCGAAAAGACGCTTTCGAGCGTGCACGAAGTCGTAGCGCGAGGTGCCGAGGTGATCTTGATCACCGATAGCCGGGGTGCGGCGGAGGCTGGAGAAACCGCCTCGCAAGTGATCACCATACCGGATTGTCCGGAGGTCATAAGGCCGATCGTTGCCGCAATCCCCATCCAGCTGCTCGCCTACCACGTTGCGGCGCTCAAGGGGACCGATGTGGATCAGCCGCGCAATCTGGCAAAATCGGTGACGGTCGAGTAGGTCGGAACGGCCTCGATCCGGGGGCGGGAAACTGGTCGGACCGGCGGCGGCCCGAATTGGCGCTCAGGGCCGCCATTGCGATCGGCCGTATATCGGGATGGACACTATGCGGCGGGTCATTTACCCCGAGAGGCGACGAGTGATCGTGAGCTTCTGACCCGTATTTGCCACCATGACCCCAACAACCAAGATTTATGATCCGCATGCTGCGCGTGGCGTGTCGGGTTTCCTGTCCGATCTTTGGGTCGGGCTTTCCATGGTGGAGCTTTGGCGCGCCTTTGCGTGGGATGAGATTCAGCACCGCTACCGCAGGAGCGCGCTCGGCATTTCGTGGATCGTGCTCTCTTTTCTGATGTTCGTTGCCGGCGTGTCGTTCTTTTTTGCGGGGTTCTCCGGCCGGGGCGTCGAAAGTTTCGTCGCCTACGTGGCTATCGGGTATGCGGCGTTCATATTCATCACCGGAAACTTCGTAGACGGATGTCAGGTTTTCACCTCGTCCAGTGTCTGGATCAAGGCAGTGTCCTTGCCGTATTCCGTGCACGTCTACCGCAGCCTGTTCCGGTCGTTGCTGACGTTTTTCCTGCAGATGGTTGTCGTTATACCTATCCTTGTATGGGCGGGAATTCGGCCGGGTGCGGTGACGCTTTTGTTTGTGCCGGCCGTCCTTGTGTATCTGCTCAACGCCGTGGCCGTTCAGTACCTGCTGGGGCTGGTTGCGGCTCGCTTCCAGGACATCGGTCACCTGGTAACGTCGATCGTGCGTTTGATGATTTTCGTCACACCTATCCTGTGGGTTCGTGAAGGTCTGGAGGGCGCGAGGGCGCTGGCCGCCGATCTCAATCCCCTGACGCACTATGTCGAGATATTCCGGGCGCCCCTTCTCGGGGAAATGCCGCGTTCGACGAGCTGGCTCGTCGTTGTGGTGCTGACGGTTGCTGTGTGGGGCGTTGTCGCAATGGTCGCTGCGGCTTTTCGCCGCCGGCTTCCTTACTGGCTTTAGGGGCGGCCGATGTCTCGGATCCTTGTCGACAACCTTGTGGTTACCTACCCGCTGTTCAATCGGGCGAAGAGCTCGCTCGATACCCAGACGGCTCCATTGGATGCGGGAGAGGATTTTGGCGGCGCTCACAAGCGCCTCGTCAGGGACCGTCGCGGTTATGTCACGGGGGTGCGGGCGCTTGACGGCGTATCATTCCGGGTTGAGGAGGGGGAGCGGATTGGTCTCGTCGGGGCCAATGGGTCCGGCAAGACAACCCTGTTGCAGGTGCTGGCAGGGATTTATCTTCCTGCGCAGGGCCGGGTCCGGGTGGAAGGGCGCACCACCAGTCTTGTGAACATCAATCTGGGCATGAGCAGCGAGGCGACGGGGAACAAGAACATCACGCTGCGCGGCCTCGCTTCCGGCCGGACCCGGTCCGAGATCGAAGCGCGTCGCACGGAGATTGCGGCATTCGCCGGCCTGGGCGAGTTTATTGACCTTCCCGTGTCGACATATTCTGCCGGCATGCGGATGCGTCTCAACTTTGCCATCGCTACGGCTTTCGAACCTGAGGTCCTGATCCTCGATGAATGGCTGTCTGCAGGCGATGCCAAGTTCCGCAAAGCCGCTGCCAAGCGAATGGTCGAGTTTGTCGGCCAGGCCGGCATTCTGATCCTCGCCTCCCACAGCGCCAGTCTACTGCAGGAGAACTGTACGCGGGGGCTGTGGCTGGATGACGGGCAGCTGAGGTTTGACGGACCGATCGAGGAAGTTCTGAAGGCCTATGAGCAGGACGGAAACCGCCTGGTTGGCGCGGCGGCGCGCGCCTGAGTGAGAGTTGGAGAACTGCGCTTTGCCGTGGTTCCAAAAGGGGTGCGACGGTGCAATTCGGTGTCAAGGAACTCTTTCTCGGTCCGCGCAGGTTGATGCGGCGTATCCGTTCGATGCGGGGCGCCGGTTCGAGATCGCCCCGGAAGCTGGAAGCTCTCCGGATGCTGCGGGACAGGGGGGTTCGCATCACGAGCATCGTGGATGTCGGCGTGCTCCACGGAACGCCCGAGCTCGTGGACGTTTTTTCCGACCTGCCGCATATCCTGTTCGAACCGGTTACCGAATGCGCGCCCCAGATTGAGAGAGTCTATCGGAATATCGACTATACGCTTGTCCAGAAGGCGGTCGGGGACCGCGATGGTTATTGCAATCTCCGGATCCGCGGAGAGGCAGGCGCCCTGACATCCAGCGCGCATGTCGAACGCGTACCGGGCGAAGATGTTCGACCTGTGGAGCTGATATCGCTGGACACGTTCTGGGCCCAGGCGGGGCCTGTTGAAGACAGCCTGTTGAAGATCGATACCGATGGTCACGAGGAAGCGGTTCTGCAGGGCGGCGGCGAATTCGTCGGCAAGTGCTCTGTCGTGATCATTGAATCCACAAACGCCAACATAAACAGAATTCTGGAGCTTATGTTCGGAATGGGCTTCCTGATTTTCGATTTAGTCGAACCTTGTTACTATGACGGCGCCTTGTGGCAGGTGGATATAATTTTTATCAGGAAAGATATTATGGGAATCAGCTTTGACACAATTTCCGACAAGGGTGTCGATTTCTCGAAGTACGAAATATTCAAATAGCTACATGTTGCTGAATATGGCTTCCTCTTCCGTGTCGTAGACAGGCGTGATGTTCAGGAGGTGAAGTGTACGCGACGTCGAGAAACCGCCTTTCTGGACCGTTGCGATTACCGTCGACCGGCCGATCATGAAGTACTGACCGCCAAGATAGCCGTCGAGCTCGACCGGAGGAATGACCTCCGCGTCCGCCATCACAACAGTCCATCCGTCGATTTCTTGCGGAGCCTCGTGTCCTGCCTGAGCCAGGTCGGATACTGTGTCCAGAACCTCGCGGGCCTCGATGTATCGTTGAATCCGGACGGCCGCATTCACAGTCTGCTCCAGCATTGAATACAGCGGAGCAAGCGCGATTGCGAGAAGCGCAACAGCTGCAAGTGACTCGATGACACTGAAGGCGCGCCGCAGGCCCTGCGTGCTTCTATTCATTCAAGTAACGTCACGAAGTTCTGAAGCAGAAGCACGGCACCATATCCGGCCGCAATCCCCGGGGCAAACGGCATTCTGCGCCTGGTTCCGTGTGATCTGGCGAATGCGATGCCACCCGTTGCCGCAACGGCAGCCAGAAGAGCAAACGGGACCGTGCCGGGTGCGAGCCATGTCCCGCATGCGCCGGCGAAGAGGATATCGCCCCAGCCAATACTTGCCCCGTACGTACGGTTCGACGTCAGCTGCCGTGCAAACAGCAGGACGGCGATCGACATCGATGCTGCCAGCACGGACATGGGCCATGTCGCGGACAGATATGCGGCGGCAGCTCCCGACAGGGCAATGACAAGGGAACACATGTCGCGAATGCGGCCGATCAGGATATCGAGCGCCGCGCTGGCGGCGGCGCAGCCGCATGCTGTTGCGAAGAGCACCGGGATCCAGGTCCGGCTTGGCCCCTGAAGGTAAAAAAGAGCCGCAAAGGACGCGGCTGTCGCGATGGCCGCGAGCACAACACGGTGTCGCCGGGGCCGGCGGTGGAGCGCTGCTGCCGGCGACATCATCACGGTCACCGCCATGGCAAGACCCGCGGTTCCGAGGCAGCCGAACGCGGTCTCAGGCAGCGGGGGCATCAATCATTGGTGCCGGGGACCTGCATCGGCCGTTCAAGCTGCAGGAAAGTCTCGCCTGCACCGATCCGTGAAACGAAGGCATCGTTTATCTCGCCCCTGAACGCGTCAACAATACGCTGGCGGTCCATCCGGTCGTTGAGAATGAACGGCGTCACCAGAACCAGCAGTACACGCTGGTCGTTGTTGAAGGTTTCGGTCTTGAAGAGATTGCCCAGCAGCGGAATGTCCTGGATCAGGGGAACCCCGGAAGAGCCGCGGTTGATGTTCTCGCTGATCAAGCCGCCAAGAACGGCGGTCTGACCGTCCTGAAGCGTGATCGCCGACGTCATTCGCCTGTTTGAAATAATCGGGCTGCCGATCGCCTGGTTCGGGTTTTCGTCGGCAGAACTGACTTCCTGAGTGATGGCGAGGTCGATCCGGTCATTGCTGAAGACCCGGGGTTCCACGGTCAACAGGACGCCGGTGGAGCGATACTGGATCGATTGCAGGATGTCGGTCGAGCCCGAATCCTGGGTGTTGGCGGCGCGCTGGGACGTAATGATCGGAACGTCGGTACCGACTTGCACTTCGGCGGACTCTCCGGACCGGGCCACAACACGCGGGACCGAGAGAATGTTGATCCGCGAGTTTGTCGCGCTGGCGGCAGCCTCGATGTCGACCTGTCCGGACCTTACGACGGCTGAAAGCCCGCCGCTCGAAAGACCGAGCCCGTCCTGGGTGCCAAGCTGGACATCGCCGCCCATGGTATCGAGGAAGAACTCCAGCCCGAACCGCGTGGTGTCGGAAAACACGACCTCGGCGATGGTGACCTCCACCAGGACTTCGGCCACTGGTGTGTCGAGTTGTTCGAGCAGGCGTGCGAGATTGTCGTACTCGTCGCGTGCGCCTGTGAAGATCAGGCGGTTGCCGAAAGTATCGACCGCGAGCCGGGAGTTGAGCGAGCTGGAGGACCCGGCGGCGCTGCCGGCCTCGGTCTCCGGGCCTGTCGTTTGCCGGGAGGCTTCGCCGAGCACGGTGCGGACAATACCGGCAAGTTCCTCCGCATCGGTATTGCGAACCTGGTAGACATAGGATCGCGTATTGTCCTCGCGCTCGGCGGCATCTTCAAGCCGACGCGCGGTCCGGATGAGATGAGCCAGCGTGTCCTCGTTGTGGGCCAGAATCAGGATCTGGTTCGTCTGTTCGAGCGCGAGCATCGAGAGCGGCCGGGCCTGCCGTGTGCCGAGGCCGACCTGATATCCTTCGAGCGACAGGACATCGACGAGGGTCTGGGCAAGCTCTGCAGCATCCCAGTTGCGCGGCGACAGGGTGACCGCTGCGGCGCCCGAGAAACGGGCACGATCGAGTTCGTGGATCAGGTCGAGAGCACTGTCGACCACGTCGGAAAGCCCGGTCAGCGTCATCGAATTGATGTCCCGGCGCACCTGTATCGACAATTCCTGCTGGTCAGGGAAGGCCTGACGCAGGATGGCCTCCATCTCGGCAGCGTCCGAGTAGTCGAACTCCACAAACTGTATCACCGGCCGCAGTGAAGCCGACACGCTTGCGCGGGCGCGCGCCCTGATGATCTGCGGCATGTTGCTGCGCAGATCGCTGCGTTCGACGACGAGCGCCGTCCCGTCCTGCACTTCGATTGCCAGGCCGTACTCGGAGATCGCGGCCTCGAACAGGCCGAGGAAGGCCGTCGGCGACATGTCCTGCACGCTGCGGAGCGAGACGATATCGTTGCGGTCGGCGACCCCGGGGCCCAGGGCGTACGGGATGCCGAGGATTTCGCCCAGCGCGGTATCGATAAAGCCGGCGAGGGGCTGGGCGGGCAGGGTTGCATTGATTGCAGGCCCTGAAGGCGAGAGTGCCCCGCTCAGGGCTTCGCCGGAGCTTGAGGAGCCGCGGGGGCCGGGAACGCGGCGTTGCCCCGAGACGAGGTCTTCCTCCTGCGGTGCCGTGGTTTCGCCGCCGCCGATGTCGGCCGGGTCCGATTGCGGCCGCTCTGCAAGCTCGTCCCGGCGTGTCTCGATGACGGGTGCCAATTGCGATGACGGGCTGAACGTCGTCGCGGCACAGCCGGTCAGTGCTGCCAGGCTGAGGGAGCCGAGAGTGAGTTGCCTAAAGCGATTCATAGCGGCCCCGCATCATTCGAAAGAAAGACATCGATAGTCTGGTAGTCCCCGTCGCGCTCCAGGCGCAGTGTTCTCGGGCTTATCTCGACGATAACCCAGCCGTCAAACAGTTCCTCCCCGGGCACGAAAACGTCGGTGAGGTTCTCCTCGCCGGCGGTATAGAGGCGCCATTCGGCTTCGCGGCGCACCAGGGCGCGGATCGGAGGGCTTTGCGGCGCGGCTGTGCCCGCGGCGTCGCCCTGTCCGGATGCCGTATCGCCGGACGACGCCCCGCTCTCTCCCTCCCGCAGGGCGGCGACGGTCCGCGCCGCGGGGAAGAAGTCGGTTGCGCCGAGGCGGGCGACCAGTGCTTCAACATCGGCCTGGCTGGGACCGGTCAGGGCGGCGAGGGCGCGCGCCTGGCTGTTCGGCGGGGCGGACGGCGCAGGCGGCGGCAGGGCGATGCCGGCAATCGCGGCCAGGGCGCAGACCGTGCCCGCGGCCGCAAAACGCAGCTGCATGAGGGACATCATGGCGCACTGTCCTCGATGATGGCCGGAGCGACGAGCCGGATCGTCACCGGACGGTTGCGGCCCTCCCACTCCAGTTCGGCCGGCCGCAGTTCGCCATCGGCCTGGGTCAGCGCTTCCAGAAATGTGGCAAATCCCCCGCCATTGCTGCGCGCGGTCAGCTCGACCTCGAACAGGACGGCCTGTCCGGCCAGTGTGTCGCTCCGCAGGACGGAGACCCGCGGATTGGTCAGCTGCGACGTGCGCGCGGCGGCTTCGACGGCGCCGAGGATCTGCGCGCTGACCAGCCCGGTCGTCGAGCCGCGCCAGAACCGCGATTCGACGGCCTCGACCTCGGCCTGCGAGCTGGCCAGCACGCTGTTCCAGTCACGCTGCCGGATCGCCGCCTCGCGGCCGGCAAGCTCGGTGCGGACCGTCGCCAGTTGCTGTTCGAGCAGGGCGTTCCGGCTGGCCAGGTCCATGGCCGCGACCGCACCGAGCAGGGTCACCAGGACGATCAGTCCCAGCTGGGCCCGTGGCGTGAGGGCGTTGCCGAGGCGCGTGCGCAGGGTCTCGGACACGGTCATGACTCCGGCTCCTGCGGTGTTCCGGCGGCAACCAGGTCGGCCTGGACTTCCCAGTCTCCCTGGGCGCGGGCACGGCGGATCTCGACATTCGCGAGCGAGGGGGTCTCCTCGAGCGCGCGGACAATGTCGGCCGGATCGGTCTCGGTGCGCGTGCCCAGAACGGCCTCGATCCGGCCCGGCACGATGCGGAACCGGTTCAGCTGGCCGTCGATCGCCTGTGCGGTCTCCGCCAGCTCGGTGGCCGGTGCGAGCGGGTGCGCGAGATCGAGCGCGGTGCGATAACTGTCCAGCCGGGCGCTGTTGGCCTGGTAGCGCTGCAGCGCATCGAACTGGGCCGAGCTTTCCTGCACCACGGTGGATAGCTGGCTGCGTGCCGCCTGCAGTTCCAGATTGATCCGGACCTGGCTGCCCGCCTGGTAGAGGAGGGGGGTGCCGACCAGCAACAGGGCGGCCAGGCCCGCATGAAGCGGCGTCACGCGGGACAGGTGGTCGCGAACGCGTCCTTCGGCGGTCTCGATGGCCGAGGCCGGCCTCGCCGTCTCGTCATCCTGTCCGTGAAGGCCGCAGCTGCGCACGAACAGATCGAGATCGGTCTGCGAGGGGCGGCGTTCCCAGAAGCGGCTGGCAAACAGTTCGCCGCGCCGGAAGACCTGGCCTTCATAGCCGTCCTGCAGTTCGCGCAGCCTGAAATCACCGGCCGGTGGTTCGGCGGGCGCGGCCAGGGCAGGTTCCGGGACGATCCACGCCTTCGCCGGGACGCCCAGCCGCTCAAGCCGTGCGCGATCCCAGGACCAGGCAATGGCATAGTGCTGACCCCAGCTGATCGACAGGCCCGGATCTGTAAAGGGGGCACGATTCCGGGCGGCGAGTTCGACGGCCCGCCGGACGCGTTCGTCGGCCCGGCCGGCCGGGCGCTCAATCCGCTCGAAATGAAGCAGTGCGCGGCTGACAACAAAGCGCTCGCCGAACAGTACGGCGCGAACGAGGGCGGACGCCGGCCGTGGCACACCCCCGCCCGCCGTCACGCGACGGTCAATCGGTCTGAGGAAGCCTGGCAAGTTCGCCGACCTCTTCGACATGGAACGCCCCTTCGATTTCCGAGCCCCCGACAATATGCGTAAACGCAATATCATAGGGTTTGTACAGGCTTGCCAACGTCAGGTCGATCCGGGTCAGCTGCACATAGCGCGCATCGGGGCGATGCGTGACGATGAGGAAGCTGGGCCCGGGCAGGGCCGAATTGTCTTCCAGCGTGTCCAGACCCTCGATCCCCAGATCGGAGAACCGCACCAGCGCATTGCGGTTTTCCAGCGCGTCCATAGCCCGCTCGACGGCCGTTTCGTCGTCCAGCAGCCGGTGCAGCAGGTATTGCGGTGCCAGGCGGCCGCTCATCACGCCGGGCGCTCCGGCAAAGGCGTAAAGATCCATCAGCCGCGGATCGGCGCACAGGGAAACTTCCTCGTCCCAGCCCAGCGCCCCGCAGGCATCCGCCGCCGTGGCGAGCGGTGCGTTGCGCGGCGTGCGGCCTTCGGGATATTCGGCCGCTTCCGCACCGCCCAGGCGCCGCTGATCGTCCTCGTCGATGTAATCCTCCAGCCGTGCCGCCAGGCGTTCGGCATCGGCGCGCGACATGCCCAGCGCCTGCAGCAGCGCCTCGGCGGCCGGGCCCGGATCGTCATTGAAACTGATCAGCCCGTTCACCCCGACCAGGCGCACCACGACCGGCCCGCCGGGGGCGTCGACCCGATAGGGATCGCCCGTCGTGGACACCGGCTCGCCGCCTTCGCCGAAGCCGCCGCTTATCGGGTCGGGGTTCAGCGTGCCGCCGACCCGCAGCTGGCTCAGCCCCATCGGTTCGGTCAGCAGCAGCGTGACCAGCGTGTGTTCGGCCAGGGCGAAATCGTCCAGCGCCGCATCGCGGTCCTGCAGCCGGGCCAGCGTGGCATTGGCCACGCTCATCGCCGTATAGGCCGCGCCCAGCAGCACGGCGATGATGGCGATCGTCCACAGCGCCAGCGGGAAGACATAGCCGCGCCGTGTCCCGCCGGCATGGCGGCGCGTGCGCCGGCCGGTCACAGGATGTCCTCCACATCGCTGCCGCGCATCGGCNGGGCATGCCAGCCAGCCGACGCGACCGCCCACAACAGTGTGCCCTCGCTGTCCACCACCATCACCAGGTCCGGCGGCGGGCGGAAATGATCGTAGAAGGGATCGAAATCCGCTTCCGGCGGCCACACATCCATCGTCTCCGGCGGGTCCCCGGCATAAAGCCCGGTCAGCGTCCGGTAGGCATAGCGGAACTCGGCGCCGGCCGCTTCGAAGCGCATCACCTCGAAAGCGGTCTCGCCCTCGCGATAGGTCAGCACCGTGCCGTCTCCGGCCGGGGTCAGCGTCATGGAAAACGGCGCCGGCACGCCGTGCGCGTCCAGCACGGGGCGCCGGGTCAGGCCGGACAGGCTGGCCGTGCCGCCGGTATAGACGCCCGGCTTGTCCAGATAATCCGGCGCCGCCGACGCCAGCGCGTCGCGGACCGCAGAGACCGAGAATTCCCGCTCCAGCGCCTCGGCGAGGGCGCGGTTCACCCGCGCACTGCCCTGGGCGACCGAGGCGATCGACTGCAGCAGCACCAGCGCCGTGATCGATGCGATCACCAGCGCAATCAGCGTCTCCAGCAGGGTGAAGCCCCCGCTCCTGTCCTCTCGCTGTGTCATCGCGTCCTAGAATGCCGACGGGCCGTGTGGTAAGTGACTGACAAGCGGCCGGCATGCAAGTCCCCGCACGCTGTGCAGGGCGCTCCGCTGCCTCGGGGATGCGCCGCCGGAACAAGACTTCAGGATGAGAGTTTGTGCAATGATGCGTTTGGCCAGACGATTTGCCGACCGGGTTCGCAACGGGTTCCGCCGCAATGGCGCTGAGGGCGAGGCCGGTTATTCGCTGATGGAAGTCCTCATCGCGGTGGCCATCATTGCCACCCTGGCCGCGCTCGTCGCGCCGCGCCTGTTCGGCCAGCTCGACAGTTCCAAACAGGCCGCAGCCCTCACCCAGATCCGCATGATCGAGACCGCGCTCGACACGATGCGCCTCGATCTGGGCCGCTATCCCAGCCAGGAGGAAGGGCTCACCCTTCTCGTCGCGCCCAGCGCCGATGCCGGTGCCAACTGGAACGGCCCCTATATGGATGGCGGCCTGCCGCAGGACCCCTGGGGCACGGTCTACCAGTATGAGGCGGGCGCCGATCTGTCGCGCCGCGGCCGTATCTACAGCCTCGGCGCCGATGGCGCGCCGGGCGGCGAAGGCCTCAATGCCGATATCGATCCGCGCGCCGGCGCCGGTGCCGAAGACCCGGACACCGTCGGGTGAGGCACCGCTGCGCCAGCGGCCGCAGCGACAGACAGGGCGGCTACAGCCTGCTGGAAGTCATGATCGCCCTGGCGATTCTCGCCCTCGCAGTGGCCCTGTCGATTCCCTCCATGGCCGCCCTGCACGAACGCCAGCAGGTGCACGAAGCCTTTGCAGCGCTGAATGCCTGGATGCTCGACCGGCGCACCGGCGCGCGCCTCGCCGGCGCCCCGGTCGATTTCCCCGCAGAACCGCTCTCCGGCCTGACCGGCATGCCGCGCGGCTGGCAGGCCGAACTCGTCCAGCCCTGGACGCTCCATCCCTCCGGGGCCTGCAGCGAGGGCCGTATCCGCATCGCCAGCCCGCGCGGACGCATCTGGGAACGGCCCGTCTCGCCGCCGGCCTGCCGGGCCGAATTCGAGGTTGCGGAGCGCTGATCCCGCACCCGTATTGCGGGTGCCGTCTCGCCTCTCGCGCGAATGCGCGGCGCAGCGTGTTTTCCGTTTTTTTTTCAGACCTGTGACAATTGGGTGACGGATGCAGTGTGGCTTTCCGGTCGCGCAGCAGATGCCGCATGCCCAGGCAATTGTTTCCAGTTGACAGACAGGCCGCTGATCGGCTTTCTTGCTCCGCAGCGTCACGGGGTTTCTATGGCGCGAAAGGTGAGGGGGAGGCACCGGCTGTACTTCGCGGCCCGTCATTAACGAAACCCGAACCTGGATCGTTCGAAAAACGTCGTGGCTGCTGTCATGGCCATGACTTTGTGTAGGAAAGAGGGGGTATTCCCTATGAAAATGACTCAACTTCTCACCGGCGCGGCGGCGATCGCCCTTGTTGCTGGTGCAGCTCAGGCGCAGACGGTAACGCCGGCTGCGGGCGTAGGCCAACTGTCCGGACAAACTGTCATGAGCGAGCGCACGGGCGCCCTCTCTGGCAACGTGGTCCTTGGTTTTGGCTTGGATGGCGTTTTCGCCACGATGGGCGCTGGTGGCGTTGTCCAGGTCGACGTTCAGCTGACCAACGCAACGTTCAGCTCGATCGTGCCGAATACCGCATGGGCCGCGGCAACCAACGCTAACTGCGATTTCGGTACTCCGTCCCTCGGCGGCGGCGCGGGTGGTGACTCTGTCCGTTTCGAAAGCCAAGCCCAGATCAACCTTTGCGCGACGGCAACCGGTGGTGATCCGGATGACGGCGTTCTCACCCTGCCGGTGAACGTGACCAACAATGGCCAGGATGTGGTTGTCACCGTCACCTTCACGCCGACCGCAGACGCGGGTGGCTACGGTGGTACGTCTGTTGACAACACCGTTCTCGACTTCGCTCAGGCTTACACGTTCTCGTTCACGCCTGGCGCTGTTGGCTCCGGTCAATTCGACTCGACCGGTGACGCGCTCATTGGTTCTGGCGTGATCGGTTCCTTCGATCTCGCAGCCTCTCCCGCGCTGATCCGTGCGGATGTCGATAACGTTCTCGCCGATGTTCAGACGGCGGCTACCGGTGCGACCATGCTCGTTACCTTCCCGTCCGGTGCGACCGGCATCGGCGGTGTTTCCTACACCCCGGGTGCCGGCCCGGTGGTCAACTGCGCCCAAGGCGCAGCGCCGAATGAGAACGAATTCTCCTGTGCGGTCACGGGTCTTGCTCTTGATGACCTGTTCGGCGGTGGCACGGATCCCATCACGATCACCGATGACGGCGATCCGCTGACGACGATCACCACGCAAGTTCCGACGGCCGAGATTTCGTTCACGGACGCTGCCAACTACGATGTCAGCAACGTCGCAGCTTCGAACCTCCAGGAGCTCGATCTGGATGACGGTCTGGCTACGGAAACGTTCAATGATGGTACGTTCCCGTGGGTCAGCGTCCGCACTGATGGCGGTGGCACGGCTTCGGCCTTCCGCGTGACGGGCCTCGCGTCCGACCTCAGCGGCACGGGCGAAGAAATCCAGGTTCGCGCTGTTCGCTCGAACGGAACGATTGGGACCACTGACTGGGTCGGTCTGACGCCGGCTTCGGTTGATGCCTCGGTCGGTGGTACCACGTGGACCGCGACGTTCCAGTCGGATGAAATCGGCACCGCGCTGGGCGTTGCTGGCAATGTGAATGCGGACCTCGAGTTCCGTGTTCGTTGCGGTGACACCCCGTGTAACGACGGCGTCAACGCCAACCTCGAAGTGCTGCGCGTCCTGAGCCGTTCCGGCATCGTGACGGGCACCGGCTTCGACGGCTAAGTCGAGCTTTTGCTCTACGGAATGGGAAAGGGCGGCTTCGGCCGCCCTTTCTTTTTGTCCGCCTTCCGGGGCCGGTCCGGCGGGGCCGCCGTTTTGCCGACACCCCACCCCGCTGCGTCAGCAGCGGGGCTTGCCTTGGCGGCGGCGGCGCGGTCTAACTCGTCGGCGGTGCCGGGCGGCGGCACTGCGGGAGGGTGTGCGTGATGGATCGACGCCGGATCGGTGAATTGCTGCTGGAGGCGGGGGCTGTCACGGCCGCCGATATCGACCAGGCGCTGGCCTATCAGCGCGAGACGCCCGTCCTGTTCGGCCAGGCCCTGCTGCGCCTCGGCGCCGTCGCCGAGGAACGTCTCCTGTCCGCCCTGTCCGCCCAGCTCGGCCTGCCCGTCCTGCCGCCTTCCGCCCTGCCGCGCGAGGAAACCCTCTATGCCGCCGCGCCCGCCGCGCTCGGCCTGCCGCTGCGCTGGCTTGCCGAAAAGGGCGCCGTGCTGTGGTGGTGCGCCGCCGGCGATACAGGCTTTGCTCCGCTCGCCGGCGAGGCGGCCGCAGAGCCGCCCGCCGCCGGCGCCGCCGATCTCGTCGTCCTCGCCCGCAATCCGCTCGATCCGGGCCTGCTGGAACGCCTGGGCGGTGCCTGGTCCGGCGAAACGCGTCTCGTTCTCGCTCCCAACCGCCTGCTGGAAAGCGCGCTCGCCCGTCTGCAATCGGCCGGCGCCCGCACCCGCGAGAGCGCGCTGACCGATGTGGAACGCCTGCGCGAGATGGCCGAGGAAGCGCCGGTCATCGATTTCGTCAATGCCGTGTTCGAGGATGCCCTGCGGGACGGCGCGTCCGACATCCATATCGAGCCCTTCGAGCATGAATTCCAGGTCCGCTTCCGGGTCGACGGCGTGCTGCGCCTGGAACAGACCCAGCCGAAATCCCGTTTCGATGCCGTCGCCTCGCGCATCAAGCTGGTCTCGGCCATGGATATCGCCGAACGCCGCCTGCCCCAGGACGGCCGCCAGACCGTGCGCTTCGCCGGCCAGGACATCGACCTGCGCGTCTCCTCCCTGCCCGGGGCCTGGGGGGAATCGCTGGTGCTGCGCCTGCTGCGCAAGCGCCAGGAACTGCCCTCGCTGGACGGGCTCGGCCTGGCCGGCCCGCAGCGGCGCGTCTTCGACCGCATCATCCGCGAGCCCAATGGCGTGATCCTGGTCACCGGGCCGACCGGCTCGGGCAAGTCGACCACGCTCTACCGCGCGCTCGAACTCATCAATGACGGCCAGCGCAAGATCATCACCATCGAGGACCCCGTCGAATACGACATGGACGGCGTCACCCAGGTGCAGGCCCGCGCCGATATCGGCTATGACTTTGCCCGCGGCCTGCGCGCCATCCTGCGCCAGGATCCCGATGTCATCATGATCGGCGAGATCCGCGATACCGAGACCGCGCGCATCGCCATCCAGTCGGCCCTGACCGGCCACCTCGTCTTCTCCACCCTGCACACCAATACCGCGCTCGGCGCCATCGAGCGCCTGACCGATCTGGGCGTCGAGCCTTTCCTCGTCTCCGCCTCGCTGCGCGGCCTGATCGCCCAGCGCCTGCTGCGGCGCCTGTGTTCCGAGTGCTCCGCACCGGCGCTGGCCGACGAGGTCGCCACCGCCGACCGCCTGATCGCCGCCGCCCGCGAGCGCGGCGTCCTCTGGCCGGACGATGCCTTCGACAGTCCGGCGAACTGGCGCGTCGCCCGCGGCTGCGATGCCTGCCGCGGCCAGGGCTATACCGGCCGGATCGCCGTCTATGAGGCGGCGGCCGTGGACGGGGCCGTCAAGGAGGCGATCGCGCACGCCGCCGGCCAGGAGGCCATCCTCGATGCCGCGCGCCAGGCGGGCTATCTCTCCATGCTGGAGGACGGCCTCTTGAAGGCGCGGACCGGTGTCACCTCGGTCGCCGAAGTGATGCGCGTGCTCGGCGGCGGTGCCGACGAGATCGAGGCGCCCGCCGCCCTGCAGGCCGCGCGCGGCCGGGGCTAGGGCATGGCCAGTTTCAGCTACAAGGGTCTCAAGCGCGACGGTGCCCCGGTCGAGGGCCGGATCAGCGCTGCCGACGATGCCGAGGCCATCAGCCAGCTGCGCACGCAGGGCATCCTGGCCTATGAAGTCCGTTCGGCCGATGGCGAGGGCCAGCGCTTCGACCGCCGCCGCGCCCGTCCCAAGGACCGTCATCGCTTCATCCGCCAGCTGGCCACCCTGCTCAAGGCCGGCTCGCCCCTGCTGGCCGCCTTCGACAGCCTGCTCGAGGAAGAACCGTGCCGTGAACTGTCCGAGCAGATGCGGCTGATCCGCTCGGATCTGCGCGGCGGGGGGCGGCTGTCCGGCGCGCTGAGCCGGCACATGCCGGTGCTTCCCGATTATGCGCCGCGCCTGGTCGAACTCGGCGAGGCGACCGGCTCGCTCGACGTACGCCTCAACGAGGTCGCCAGCCAGATGGAACGCGACCTCGCCTCGGTCGAGGAAGTGCGCAATGCGCTGGCCTATCCGGCCTTCCTGGCGGTCGCCGGTGTCGGCGCGGTGATCTTCATCTTCATGTTCGTGGTGCCGCGCTTTTCCGCCCTGCTCGACAACGCCCAGGCCGACATTCCCGCGATCTCGCGGATCGTGCTGGGGATCGGCCAGTTCTTCAACGCCAATGCGCCCCTGGTGATCGGCGGGGCGGTCCTGCTGGTCGTCCTGCTGGTCCAGGCCTGGCGCGCCCCGGCGACGCGCCGGGCGCTCACCGCGCTGGCTTTCCGGATGCCCGTGCTCGGCCGCTTTCTCGAATCCAGCGACACGGCGCGCTGGGCCCGTGTCACCGGCACCGCCCTGTCCGCCGGTGCCGGCCTGATCGACGCCCTGGCCCTGGCCGAACGCGGCGTGCTGTCGCCGCGCCGCCGCGAAGGGCTCGAACAGGTCCGCCGCGCCGTGCGTTCCGGCGAGGCGCTGGAAACGGCGTTGCGTGCACACACAACCACCGACGCAATGACACTCAATCTCGTGCGCACCGGCCGCCTGTCCGGCGCGCTCGACGAGATGCTGATCTTTGTCGCAGAGGCCGGCGAGCAGGAAGCCCGCAACCTCGCCAAGCGCCTGACCTCTCTGGCAGAACCCCTGGCGATCGCCTTCATCGCCTCGATCATCGGCCTGATCGTGATCAGCCTGGTACTGGCAATGTCCAGCCTCTACAGCTTCCAGATCAACTGACCGGCCCGTCCAGCCAGCCATGCTCCGCGCACCAGGCGATCTGGTCGGCGCGAAACACCGACAGGTCCGCCTGCCGCCAGCGGCCGACGCTTTCAGGAATCACGACGCCCACGCAGGCCTCCGCCAGGACATCCGCCGAGGGATGAAAGCCGAGCGCGGAACAGGTTCCGGACAGCACGGCTTCGGGCGCCTGCACGAAACGGTCATAGTCCAGCTCGCCGGTGCGTCCGGGATAGCGCGAGCGGCGCCGAACCTGGGTCTCGTAGGCCCGGATCCACAGATCCAGCTGGGCCGCCTCGAGCGAGCCGCTGTCTGCCGCATCGATCCCCAGCTGTGGCCCCCACCGTTTGAGCTGGTTGGTGTTCTCGCTGAAGGCCATGTCCAGCGGGTGGCGGTGGACAAAGAGGAAGCTCGCATCCGGCCACGCGTCCAGAATCGCATCGGCGAAGATATGGCTGTTGGGCTCCTTGATCATGAAGGGCTGACTGCCGGCCGGCGGAACCCGTTCCGTCACCGCATCCGTGAGCCGGTCGAGCGGCGGGGCCTCCGGCGCCGTTCCCGAGACCGCCACCCGGCGCAATACGGCAAGGCGGTCCGCGACCGACGGCACGGGCCCGTCCATCCAGCCGGTGCGGACAAACAGGTAG
Organism: Maricaulis sp.; assembly: GCA_002707795.1. GTDB lineage: Bacteria > Pseudomonadota > Alphaproteobacteria > Caulobacterales > Maricaulaceae > Maricaulis > Maricaulis virginensis. The sequence goes on along the minus strand of PANX01000025.1, from coordinate 4,160 downwards.
GTGAAGCTCAGACAGTCCCGCGAACGGTTCAGGGCCGGGCCGTGGACATACCCGATCCGGCTGAAGGCGTCCGCCACGGCCCGGGTGCCCGAGCCGCCCAGCGCGCCGATCACGAGGACATGCGGTTTTGTGTGACCGGATGGCGGCATTCAGCGGCTCCTTGTGCCTGTATCGGCGGCTCGTCGTGACCGCCTGCATCGGTTACCTTCTCCCCAGCCTGCCGGGACTGCGTCAAGGGGAAGCCGATCATGAGTGACACGACCTGCTATATCGTGCTTGGCATGCATCGCAGCGGCACGAGTGCGCTGACCGGAACCCTGCTCGAGGCGGGGGTCTATCTCGGCCGCGTGCTCGACCAGAGCATCCAGCGCAATCCCAAGGGGCTGCAGGAACCGCCGGCCGTCCTCTACATGCAGGAGGACCTGCTGAAGGTAAATGGCGGCAGCTGGAACGAGCCGCCGGAGCACGTCGAATGGCGCCCCCTGCATACCGCCGTCCGTGACCTGTTCATCGAATCCCGGCGGGATGCCGGTCCCTGGGGGTTCAAGGACCCGCGCACACTGCTGACCCTGGAAGGCTGGCTGGATGTGCTGCCGGCGGCGCAGCCCCTGGGCATTTTCCGGCACCCTCTGGCCGTCGCCAGATCTCTGGAAAGCCGCAACGGGTTTCCTGTCGAGAAGGGTCTGGACCTCTGGCTGGCGTATAACTCGCGTCTGCTGGACTGGCAGACGCGCCTTGGTTTTCCGGTCATTCAATGCGTACGCGACAATGCCGTCATGCAGGCCAAGCTGGCGGCACTGCTCGCCGCACTCGGCCTTGCGCCAGACCGGCCGCTGGAATTCTTCGACACGTCCCTGCAGACCGTGGACGAAGGCGATGATGCCGAACTGCCCGCACGGGTCCGCGAGGTGTGGGACGGCCTGCTCGAACGTGCGCTCTGACCCCGCCTTCCAGCCGCTGTCGACGCGCCTCTTTCCAAAATTCGAGGGCGCCGATGCCTACGCCCTGACCGGCCTTGCCGCGCGATGCGACTGGGTCGTGCTGAGTGATCGCAAGGCGCCTTATGTCGCGGATCGCGTCCGGACCGATATCCGTTCAGTGCGGACAGTCTTCGTGTCGATGCGGGCGCACGAGCACGCGCTTGCGCATTTTTTCGATACCGTGCTGCCGCAGCTGACCTCGCCCTTCGTGCTGGTGACAGGTTCCGAGGACATAACGCTGCCCCGGCAAATCGATCAGCGCTGGCCGTCACTGGACGCCGGCTTGCGCGGGAAGCTCACCGGCCTGCTCGACAATCCTCTGCTCGTGCACTGGTTCTGCGAGAATCTCGACGAGAAGAGCCATCCCCGGCAATCGCCGCTGCCGCTTGGAATGGTCTACCCTCATGCGAGAACGGATGTCCGGGTCGAGGTGCCCGAGTGGGGCGGTTCCGGGCAAAAACATCCGCGGATCCTGTGCGCCCATCGTGTCCGGGACGGCGGGCAATGGGAGCCGCGCCGGCGCGTCACCGAACTCGCCAAATCCCATTGGCGCAGCTTCGTCACCGTTCTGGAAGAGCCCGTCGACGAGGCAGAGTTCGAGGCGTTGATCCGAAACCATGCCTTTGTCCTCTGCGTGGAAGGTGGCGGGCTGGATCCGTCGCCCAAGGCCTGGCAGACACTTCTGAACGGTTCCATCCCGGTCATGCGGCGAACGGCGGTCTCCGAAGCCTACACTGTCTTCCCGTCGGTCCAGGTCGATGACTGGGCGCCGGAAGCGCTGTCCGCGGACAAGCTCGATGACTGGTTCGATACCTTCTACCGGAACGGATACCTCGCCCGTGAACGCCCTGCCATCATCGAGAAGCTCGGCATCGACTACTGGTGGCGCCGGATACAGGCATGTCTGGCCGGTCAGGCCTGACGAACCATCCGCTCATGACGATGCGCGGATCTGCTCTTCATGCTGCAGGAACCAGTTGTAGGCGTCGGCAAGGCCGTCGCGAAGTTCGATCGATGGCGACCATCCGAGCTCGCGCAGCCTGTCCGCACTCATCAGCTTGCGGGGCGTACCGTCCGGTTTGCTCAGATCCTTGGTCAGTTCGCCGTCAAATCCGACAACGCCCATGACCAGGCGGGCCAGGTCCTCGATCGGCAGATCTTCTCCGGACCCGACATTGATATGCTCGGCGCCGGAATAGACTTTCATGAGGTGAACGAGCGCATCCGCACAGTCGTCCGCATGCAGGAATTCGCGCCGCGGGGAGCCCGTTCCCCAGATTTCCATGGACCTGGCCCCGTCGATCTTCGCCTGGTGCGCCTTGCGGATCAGGGCCGGTATGACGTGCGAGTTCTGCAGGTGATAGTTGTCGCCCGGACCGTAGAGGTTGGTCGGCATGGCGGAAATGAAGTCGACGCCGTATTGCTTGCGATAGGCTTGGCAGAGTTTGATTCCCGCGATCTTCGCGATCGCGTACCATTCGTTCGTCGGCTCAAGTGCTCCGGTCAGCAGGGCGTCCTCGACAATCGGCTGGTCGGCGAATTTGGGATAGATGCACGACGAGCCGAGGAAGAGAAGCTTCTCGACACCTGCGGCATGGCTTGCATGGATGATGTTCGCGGCGATCATCAGGTTCTGGTAGAGAAACTCGGCCGGATAGGTGTCGTTAGCGTAAATTCCGCCGACCTTGGCGGCCGGTACGAAGACGGCATCGGGACGATTGTTCATCAGCCATTGTGCCGTCGCCGACTGGTCGATGAGATCGAGTTCGCGGCGCGTCACCGTCAGGATTTGCGCAGGCTGTTCCCGTTCGAGCCGGCGTACGAGCGCAGAACCGACCATGCCGCGATGGCCGGCCACCCAGATTCGTTTGCCGTTGAGCTCATACATGGCTCAAACGTCTCCGTGGTTTGAGCGGTAGGTTGCCTCGATATCGATGACCTTGAGGTCGCTTTTCACCATCTCGGCCACCAGGTCCGCGAAAGGAGTGCTGTGGGTCCAGCCGAGTTTCTCCCGGGCCTTGCTGGGATCGCCGATGAGGAGGTCAACTTCCGTCGGCCGGTAATAGCGCGGATCGACTGCGACCAGTTCTGCTCCGGTACTGGTGCAACGCCCAACCTCGTGCTCACCCCTTCCGTTCCATTCGAGGGTTATGCCGACTTCCTTGAAGGCCAGTTCGACGAACTCGCGAACGGTATGTGTTTCGCCTGTCGCAAGCACGAAATCGTCGGGCTCGTCCTGCTGGACGATGCGCCACATGCCCTCGACATAGTCTTTCGCATGTCCCCAGTCCCGTTTGGCATCGAGATTGCCGAGATAAAGCTTGTGCTGCCGACCGTGATGAATGGCCGCGACGCCGCGCGTGATCTTTCGGGTGACGAATGTTTCGCCGCGCGTCGGACCCTCGTGGTTGAAAAGAATGCCGTTCGAGGCATGCATGCCGTAGGCCTCACGATAGTTCACCGTGATCCAGTACGCATAAAGCTTGGCGGCCGCATACGGGCTGCGCGGATAGAAGGGGGTCGTCTCCCGCTGGGGAACTTCCTGGACGAGCCCGTAGAGTTCCGAGGTCGATGCCTGATAAAATCGGGCCTTTTCCTCAAGCCCCAGGATCCGAAGCGCTTCGAGAATCCTGAGCGTTCCGATGGCATCGGCATTTGCCGTGTATTCGGGCGTTTCAAAGCTTACTTTGACGTGGCTCTGAGCCGCGAGATTGTAGATCTCGTCGGGTTGGATTTGCTGAACCAGCCGAATGAGATTGGTCGAGTCCGTCATGTCCCCGTAGTGCATGAAGAAACGCGTGCTCGCCTCGTGCGGGTCGACATAGAGATGATCCACACGCTGAGAATTGAACGATGAAGCCCGGCGCTTCAGCCCGTGGACCTCATAGCCCTTCTTCAGCAGCAATTCTGCCAGGAAGGCTCCATCCTGCCCGGTAACTCCGGTGATAAGTGCGCGCTTCGCCATCAAACTCTCGGTAGCTGAACAACGGGACATGAAGGAGCCCTGTTAGACCGTCACCAGGTCGATGACAAGCGCTGCACCTGCCCCTACCCACGTGTTTGAGATGGCAGAGCTAGCCGCTAGCTGTCGTTTCTCAAGACGTTGTTCAGCAGAGCGTTGAGCCTTTGGGCTGGCGGCTGCTTGCTGAGAGCATAGTGCGGCCGGGCTGTGTTGTAGAA